>CABTZM010000037.1 GCA_902489295.1 uncultured Collinsella sp. | reverse complement strand
TTGCTGCACCTAATAGAAACGCGGCGACCCCTTAGTTGCCGCAGGCCGGACACAGGGGTACTCTCCAAATCTTTCCGCAGGACGGAGGAGCCCCTGCCGCGCGAAGCGCGCAGCGGGGGCTCCGACATGTCCGAGGACGATTTGGAGAGTAACCCTGTGTCCGGCCTGCGGGATCCCTAAGCACGCCATGCTTCTTATGTGCAGCAAAGCTAATGCTGCTAAAATACAAAGCGCTCATGTAGTTTAAACGCACGACGATAAGGAGCACCAGTGGGTAACCACTTCCGTACCTCCGGTGCGGGCGATGATGCCCCCAAGACGCAGACAGGCGTCCAGGGCAGTCGTTTCGCCACTCCGGATTCAGAGGGCCAGCCTGTTGCTCAGGCCCCCACTCAGCCGGCAGATCAGGCACAGCCGGCATCCGATACCTTTGCCTACAATCCCACCAGCGATGTCGCGCTTTCCGGCACGGCGGGTTTTGAGCCCGTTCAGGCCGTGACCGCTCGCGTGGAGCAGCCTCAGGCTGGCGCCGCCACGCCGCAGCCTACCATGGCCGGCATTCCCGACCCCATGGCCCCCGCGACGCCGGTTCCTCAGCCTGCGCAGTCCGGTCTCTTTGCCGCTATTCCCGATCCCACGCAGCCTGCTGCCCCGGTGGTCGAGAGCGATCAGGCAGCCGAGGTCGCAAGCCTCGATAACGCGCTCAACAACCCCGATTTTACGTCGGTGTTTGCGCCCATCGATCCGCAGGCCAGCCGCAAGAAGATGGCCAAGCAGGCCGGTGTCGAGCCCGTCATCCTTATGGAGCATGTCACCAAGATCTATCCGGCACAGCCCAACAAGCCTGCACTTGACGACATCAACATTGAGATCTATCCGGGCGAGTTCGTCTTCCTGGTCGGTCACTCCGGCTCGGGTAAGACCACGCTGCTGTCGACGCTCAACCGCGACGTCAAGCCGACGAGCGGTCGCATCCTGGTTGCCGGTCAGGACCTCATGAAGATCAAGAACCGCAAGGTTCCGTTCCTGCGCCGCCAGATTGGCGCCGTGTTCCAGGACTTTAAGCTTCTGCCGCAAAAGACCGCCTACGAAAACGTGGCGTTTGCCCTGCAGTGCATCGGCAAGCCCAAGGGCGTCATTCGCAGCCAGGTGCCCGAGGTGCTGCGTCTGGTCGGTCTGGCCGATCAGATGGACTCGCTGCCCGACCAGCTTTCCGGTGGCGAGCAGCAGCGCGTTGCCGTCGCCCGCGCTATGGTCAACCGTCCGCCGCTGCTGATCTGCGACGAGCCCACGGGTAACCTCGACCCGGCGATCTCACTGGGCATCATGAAGCTGCTCGAGCGTATTAACCGCACCGGCACCACCGTGATCGTCGCCACGCACGACCGCGAGATGGTCGATAGCATGCACCGTCGCGTGATCGCCCTCGAGGGCGGCCACGTTATCCGCGACCAGGAGAGGGGAGGTTACGGCAACTATGGCACCAACTAACGTGGGCTATTCCTTCAAAGAGGCAATCAGCCACTTCTTCCGTAACTGGACTACCTCGCTCGGCGCCGTCATCACGATCTTCCTTTCGCTGTTTATCATCGGCCTGTTCATCATGGGCTCCGCGATGCTGAACTCCGTGATCGGCACCGTCGAGGATCAGGTTGTCATCAACGCGTTCATTAGCGATGACGCCGATCAGGCCGATGTTCAGGCTTTTGAGGCCGAGCTTAAGACGTGGAATAACGTCAAGTCCGTGACCTATAAGGACAAGGACGACGCGCTGGCCGAGTATACGAGCAAGATGTCGGGCAACGCCGACGCCACCATGAGCGCGCTCGATGGCCAGAACCCGCTGCCGGCTTCGTTTGCAATTGAGATGGACGATCCGTCCAAGGTCGAGAGCACGGCAGAGAAGCTCAAGAAGAACGCCGACTTCCAGAAGATCGCGGATGACGGCGACGTCAACGCGAGCGTGCTGTACGGCCAGGAGGAAGTGAGCCGCCTGTTCCAGGTGACTAACTACATCCGCATCGCCGCCGTGGTGCTCGTTGGCCTTCTGACCTTTATCGCATTCATCTTCATCAACAACACGATTCGCCTGTCCATCACGGCGCGTCGTCGTGAGATTGCGATTATGCGTCTGGTCGGCGCCAGCAACGGCTTCATTCGCGGCCCGTTTATCACCGAGGGCGTACTGCAGGCCATTTTGGGCTCGCTGCTTTCCATCGGCGTTCTGGAGCTGCTGCGCAATCTGATGATTCCGCGTTTGCAGGAGAGCATCGGCTGGATGTCGTTTGCCCTGCCGATGCAGTACTACCTGGTGACCTATGCTGCGCTGATTCTGGTCGGTGTGATTATCGGTCTCTTTGGTTCTGCCATAGCCATGCGCCGCTACCTGCGCGTGTAGGCATGCCTGGAATTCATCCCTTCCAACGGGTCGTCTCTTATGGGGCGGCCCGTTTTTTGATCCCAAGGGAACGGCAGGAAAGCGAATCATTTGGGTAGACTCTTTGGAGTTCGTCATCGATAGCAAGGAGGCGCCATGGGGCGCAATAACAAGCATAAGCGCGGTGCTCGCAATAAGCGTGGGCCGGTGCGCAGCGAACGCCGTCCGAGCCTGACCGGGCGCGTGCAGCTCCATGAGCATGGCGCCTATGTCATAACCGAGAGCGGCGACTACAAGGTTATGGGCCGCGGTAAGCGCGAGATCATGGATGGCGATACCGTTGCCGTGAGCATTAAGAACAGCCCGCACGGTGAGCGGCGCGCCGTGATCGAAGGCGTGGTTGAGCGCGCAGCCATAAGCGTGGTGGGTACGTACCAGACCGCTGGTCCGCTCGGTGTGATCGAGCCGCTCGATTCGCGCCTGAAGGCCGACTTCTTCATTCTGCCCGAGGATACCTCGGCGGATCGTCTGGGCGTCCACCCGGGCGATGCCGTCGTCGCGCGCATTTTGACCTACCCGACGCGCCTGGAGTCGGGCACCGTGACGATCGAGCGCCGCATTGGCGGAGATGACGCGCCCGATTTGGGCGTTCAGTATGTGATGGCGCGTTACGGCTATACCGATAGCTATCCCGAGGCCGCGCTGGACGAGGCCGAGGGGCTCTTGCTCGATGTGCCCGCGGCGCTTAAGGACCCGCTCCGCCGCGATCTGCGCGACCGCTTTGTCATCACGATCGACCCGGTCGACGCGCGCGACTTTGACGATGCCATTTCGCTTGAGCGCACGCCCGAGGGTGGCTACAAGCTGGGTGTGCACATCGCTGACGTTTCTCACTATGTGGCTTGGGACGGGCATATCGATCTTGAGGCTCGCCATCGTACGACATCGGTGTATCTGGCCGATCGCGTGCTTCCCATGCTGCCCGAACGCCTGTCCTGTGACCTGTGTTCGCTTCGCCCTGACGAGGACCGTCTTGCGTTTACCGTTGACATTGAACTCGATGCGCAGGGTCGCGTGCGGCATTACGATCCGTACCCCAGCGTGATTCGCTCGCGTGTGCGTATGGACTATGACGGCGCCGAGGCGCTGCTGGTGCGTGCCGGCGCGGTGGAGTATGGGGTGCTGGAGGGTGCGGCCGAGGATGTTGCGGCTGCTGAGGCCTCGCGCGAGGAGGCGCTTGAGCGCGGTCTTGCGTGCGAGGAAACTGCTCGCGGCTATAACGTCGACCTCGGCGATTTCCTTGTCGCCGCCAACGAACTCGCCGAACTCCGCCGTCGTATCCGTCGCGCCCGCGGCTCAGTCGATTTTGACACGGCCGAGATTCGCGCTCTATTGGATGAGGACGGTGTGCCCGTGCAGATCGTGGCCCGCGAGCGTTCGTGCGCCACGTCGCTGATCGAGGAGGCCATGCTGCTCGCCAACGAGTGCGTGGCCGAGTGGCTGGCAGACCGTGATATCGAGGCCTGCTATCGCGTGCATGAGGATCCGAGCCCCGATAGCCTGCACGGTGCCGCCGTTGCGCTGGCGCAGCTGGGCATCATCGACGATCGCCGTGCTGCCGGTATTGCCCTGGGGAGTCCCGATGAGCTGCAGGCTGCAGTTGATGCTGCCGCCGGTACGGCAAACGCACCGCTCGTCAACACGCTGCTTCTGCGCAGCATGCAGCGTGCGCTGTACAAGCCGCGCAACGAGGGCCACTTTGCGCTCGCCGCGCCGTGCTACTGTCACTTTACGAGTCCCATCCGTCGCTATCCCGATCTGGTGGTGCACCGCGTGCTCAAACTGCAGTTGGCCTATGAGCAGCTTGGCGGCAAGGACGCCTTGGTCCGTACGCTGCGGCTGATCGGCAAGGGGCGCGAGTCGCTGCCGCGCATTCTGCCGCAGATTTGCCGTGCGTGCAGCGATGCGGAGCGTGCGGCCGATGCCGCCAGCCATGCGACGCAAAAGATCAAGATTGCCCAGTACTATGAGGATCGCCTGGGCGAGCGCTATGCCGGAACGGTCTCATGGGTCAGCAGTATGGGCCTGTTCGTACGCTTGGACCTGACACAGGTCGAAGGCTTGGTTTCGATCAAGAGCCTGGGCAACGAGTGGTTCGAGTTCGACGAGGATGCGCTTACGCTGACGGGCGCCGACACGGGGACTCGCTATGAACTGGGCCAGCGCGTGATTATCGAGGTCTCGCGCGTCAATACCACGCGTGGGCACTTGGACTTTAAGCTTATCCATTAGCCAAATTCCGACTCATGGTGTGGGGGCGGAGGGCGGCCTTTCAGGACCGCCCTTCGCATTTGAATCGTGGCTATCTTGCCGTCTGCTCGGCCGCCCGCTTACCTGCTATTGGAGAGGTAAATCCTACCAAAATAAACCTGTCCCTTTTTGGCAGGTTTACAAGAAAGCGGGGATGAGATGGCGACGGTGTACGGTTATGCGCGGGTGAGTTCGCGCGATCAGAATCTTAATCGGCAGTTGGATGCGCTGGGCGCCTATGGCGTGGGCTCGGCGAATATTTATGCCGACCATGCGAGCGGCAAGGACTTCGATCGCCCGCGGTATCGCGATCTGCTGCACGTCCTGGGAGACGGGGACGTGCTGGTGGTGCTTTCTATCGACCGACTTGGTCGTAATTACTCCGAGATTCTTGAGGAATGGCGACGCATTACCAAGGAGCTCGGGGTTGCCATTGTGGTGTTGGACATGCCATTGCTTGACACGCGCGCCAGGGCCAGCGGCGCGCCGGATGTGACCCATACCCTGATTGCCGATATTGTGCTGCAACTGCTGAGCTACGTGGCGCAGGTGGAGCGCGAGAATATCCATCGGCGCCAGGCGGAGGGGATTGCAGCGGCGCGGGCGCGAGGGGTTCGTTTCGGTCGACCTCGCAAGCCGTGCCCTCCTCAGTTTGAGCTGGTACGCGATAGCTATGAGGCAGGCGATATTACCCGCAGCCAGGCAGCAAAGTGCCTGGGCGTGTGCGTGGGGACATTCGATCGCTGGATGCGCGAGGCGGGGTAGGGGTTTGCGTCGCTTTGGCGCTTCCTGTTGCGATTCAAATTTTGATACGGTGACGATGTCATTTGGGGCTACACTCGCTGATATTCAAAAAAAGGAGGTAGGCCCTTGGCGCGCGTAAAACAAATAATCGGATGGACCGCGATCGTTCTGTTTACTGCAACGCTGGCGGGCATCTGGGTGCCGACGGAGCAAAATGCGGTGGAGACGTCGTTGCTGAGCGAGTCCACCGCGCGTGTGGTGGAGGGTCAGGCTACGGGCGTACAGGCTGCCGATGTCACGGGTGAAGCTCAGACGGAGAACGGAATGACCGGGGGCACCGATTCGGCTGCCTCGAATGTACGGTCTGGCCGACTTGCTTCCATTCGCATGTGGGTGGGCACGAACGTCCGTCGCGTTGCCCATACCGTAGAGTTTTTCTTCGTCGGATTGTTCGCCTCGGTGGTCGTGGTTTGCTTTTCCAGGCGTCCGTGGAGCGTATGCTCCCGTTGCCTGCCCGTATTGCTATTTTGCGCCGCCTGCTCCATTGGCGATCAGGTGCATAAGATCTTTGTTCCCGGCAGGCATTTCGACGTTATCGATTTAGGATTCGATGCTGCGGGCTATGTCACCGCGATGCTGTTGGTATTGCTGGCAGCGGCGTTGGTGCGCCATGCGACTCGGCCGATCGGCGCCCATGCGAGGCGCTAGCCGGTAACAAACCCGTTTCTGATAATGCGACCTTGTTGAATTATTTTGTGTCGCGCGTATTTCCGAGCGGTCGGATTTGAGGGGCGAGCGGTAGAACGCTCGCCCTTTGTGCGCCACGATGCGGCACAATGTACCGTAAAAGCTGTTTGTATCCGGTACGAATCATTCGTTGGTCTTTAATTCTTCTCAACGGAGGTGTTTGAGATGGCAAACGGATTGCTTTTGCGGCTTCGCGAGCGTGAGCTCAGCGCGAGCCCGGCGGAGCGCAATGTCATCGCATATGTAAGCGCTCATCCGCACGAGGTGGTCGGGCTGTCCGTCCGCGGTCTTGCCGATGCCACGTTCTCCTCGCCCTCGAGCATTTTGCGCTTTTGCAAGCGCTTGGGTTTTGCGGGCTACAAGGAGTTCCAGCGCGAACTGATTGCCGAGCTGGCGCTCTTGGGTGACAAGAAAGACGTTGCCCTCGAGGACATCTCCATGGATGACAGCGTCGAACGTATCGTGGGGAAGGTGATGAAAAGCAACGTGCGCACGATCGAAGCGACGGCGCGAACGCTCGATTACACCGTCTTGGAGCGATGTGCGGCCTATCTTAAGCGGGCACGCGCGGTCAATCTGTTCGGTATTGGTGCCTCTCGTTTGGTCGCGCACGATCTGGCGCAAAAGCTCATGCGTGTCGACAAAGAGTGCCATCTGTACGACGACTGGCATGATCAGCTCTTGTGTGCCAAGAACATGCATGAGGGCGATATGGCAATCGCCTTTAGCTACTCGGGCTTGACGCAAGAGGTGCTGGACTGCACCGCCGAGGCCCAACGTCACAACTGTCCCGTTGTGGCCGTGACCAAAGTAGATGGATCATCCAAGCTTGCCACCATGGCCGATGCCGTGCTCGGCGTCGCTGCGAGTGAGCCCTTGGTCCGCAGCGGTGCCATGGCTTCGCGTATGGCCCAGCTTATGGTTGTCGATGCCCTGTACGCTGCTTACGTTGCCAGCGACTACGAACGAGCGACGCATGTCATTAAGCAAAACTACATCGAGAAACAGGAAAGATGAGGTGAATGAAATGCTCGATTTAACAAAATTCACGACCGAACAGCGTAATCAAAGGTCTATGGACCTCGATACGATGACATCGCTGCAAATCGTCACGACGATGAACGATGAGGATCTTCGTGCCGTCCAGTCGGTCACAAAAGTGCTGCCCCAGGTTGCCACAGCAATCGACTGGGCTGCTGAGGCACTCGAGCGCGGCGGGCGCGTCTTTTACATGGGCGCAGGCACCAGCGGTCGTCTGGGCGTACTCGACGCTTCGGAGTGTCCGCCCACGTTTGGCGTGTCACCCGATCTGATTGTCGGGCTCATTGCCGGAGGCGAGACGGCGTTTATCAAGGCTGTCGAAGGTGCCGAAGACAGCGAGGAGCTTGGCGCGAGCGACCTGCGGGGGCGTGGACTCTCGGACAAGGATCTTGTCGTTGGCCTGGCGGCAAGCGGTCGTACTCCCTATGTGGTGGGCGGCCTTGTATACGCCAAGGCAACTGGGTGCAAGACGATCGCAATTGCCTGCAACCAAGGGTCGAAGATCGGGGAGAGCGCAGATCTTGCCATTGAACCCGTGCCCGGTCCCGAGGTACTGACCGGCTCAACGAGGCTCAAGGCGGGAACGGTTCAAAAGCTCATCCTCAACATGATTTCGACCGGTGCCATGGTCAAGATCGGCAAGGTATACCAAAACTTGATGGTCGATGTGCAGCAGACGAACGAGAAGTTGGTGGTGCGCGGCCAGAACATCGTGATGGAGGCGACCGGCTGCACGCGCGAGTGCGCTATTCAGGCGCTTGCAGATGCCGGCGGCCACGTAAAAACCGCTATTGTCTCGGTGCTGCTGGACTGCGATGCCGAGCAGGCTGCGGTAGCTCTTGAGCGGGCGCGAGGCCATGTCCGTGCTGCGGTGAGTGGCCATGAGAAGAGCAATGCCGATGCCCAATAGGTGCGCGGCGTGAGCTGATATGACATCCAGACGAGATACCCAATACAAGGAGGAGTTATGACGAACAAAGAGCTGGCTCAAAAGCTGCTGGATCTTTTGGGCGGTAAAGACAACGTGCTGGCAAACGCGGCGTGCATGACGCGCCTGCGCGTGACCGTCAAAGACACGGGCAACGTCGACACGGAGGGCATTAAGGCACTCGACGGCGTGATGGGCCTGGTCGAGGACGACACGATGCAGATCGTGCTGGGTCCGGGCAAGGTTAATAAGGTGCTTGAGGAGTTCTCCAAGCTCACCGGCCTTGCGAAAGGCGTTGCTGACGAGAGCGTGGTCGACGCTGCGGCCACAAACAAGGCCGCGCAGAAGGCAAAGTACGAGTCCAAGCCGGTTCAGGCCTTCCTCAAGAAGATTTCCAATGTCTTCGTCGCCCTGCTTCCCGGCATCATTGCGGCTGGCCTCATCAACGGTATCTGCAACGTCATTAACGTCTCGACGGCAGGCGCGCTTGCAGGCGAGTGGTGGTACCAGGGCATTCGTTCCATGGGCTGGGCCCTGTTTGCCTATCTGCCCATCTTGGTGGGCTATAACGCGGCACGTGAGTTTGGTGGCTCCGCTGCGCTGGGCGGCATCGCCGGCATGATGTGTATCGCCAACAGTGCCATGCCCCTGCTTGCGCCTGGCGCGGCTGATCCTGCCACTGCCATCCTGCTGCCGCTCACCAATGCGCAGTACAACCCCGCAGCGGGCGGTATGATCGCGGCTCTTATCGCTGGCACATTTTTTGCCTGGATGGAGCGTCAGATTCGCAAGGTTATGCCCAACGCACTCGACACGTTCTTGTCCCCGCTGCTGGTGCTCATCATCGGCGCCTTTGCTCTGATGCTCGTCATCCAGCCGGTTGGCGCATGGCTGACGACTGCCATCTTTAGCGTTTTGACCTTTATCTTCGAGAAGCTGGGCGTCCTGGGTGGCTATATCCTGTCGGCAGGCTTCTTGCCGCTGGTTTCCGTCGGCCTGCATCAGGCGCTCACGCCGATCCACGCTATGCTCAACGATCCCGACGGCGCTACCAAGGGCATCAATTACCTGCTTCCCATCCTTATGATGGCTGGCGGCGGTCAGGTCGGTGCCGGTCTGGCGCTGTATTTTAAGACCAAGAACGCCAAGCTCAAGAAGTACGTCGCAGAGTCTATTCCCGTTGGAATCCTCGGTGTGGGCGAGCCTCTGATGTATGCTGTTACGCTGCCGCTCGTTCGTCCGTTTGTGACGGCCTGCCTGGGTGCCGGATTTGGCGGCGCGCTCGCGGCGCTGCTTCACATCGGCACGGTTTCTCAGGGCGTTTCCGGTCTGTTTGGCCTGCTGATCGTCGTTCCTGGCCAGCAGCTCGGCTACGTTGCCGCTATGCTGCTTGCCTATGCCGCCGGCTTTGTCCTGACGTGGTTCTTTGGCGTCGATGAGCAGAAGATCAACGAGTTCTTTGGCGAGTAGTTTGATATCGCGAGCCGTGTTGCTCAGGGCTCGCGGCGCGCGGCAGATTTCTTGATGCTATGGTTGTGCCGGCGGGGCTAACTGCTCCGCCGGCCTTTTTTAAAGGAGCGTTGAAACGTGAAAACGGGTATTTCGATTTATCTTTCCAGCCCTCTGCAGGATATTGAGCGGACGATTGAGCGTGGTGCCGCGGCGGGTGCGCGCTATGCGTTCACCTCGCTGCATATTCCCGAGGATGGGGGAGCGGCGTATGCCGATAAGGTCCGTCATGTGCTGTCGCTGCTTTCCGCCCGCGGCATTGCGCTCATTGCCGATGTGGGGCCGCGCACGTGCGATTTGCTCGGGCTTGAGCGCATCGAGGACCTGCGCGATCTGGGGTTGGAATACCTTCGTTTGGACTATGGCTTTAGCGCCCAGGGGGTCGCAGAGCTGTCCGGTGTATTTCGCATTGTGGTCAATGCATCGACGGTGAGTTCTGATGAAATCGCATCGTGGCGTGAGGCCGGTGCCGATGTGACTCGTTTTGCCGCCTGCCACAATTTTTACCCCAAGCCTTGTACCGGTTTAGCTCTGGAGGACATTGCTCGGGTGAATCTTCGTCTTGCGGCGCTTGGATTCGAAATCATGGCTTTTGTGCCGGGTGATGCCAACGTTCGCGGGCCGGTATTCGAGGGGCTGCCGACGGTCGAGGCACAGCGCGGTCGCGCGTCAAAGGTTGCCCTCAACATGCTTGAGCTCGCACATGGCGCCGATTGCGACATTGTGTTGGTCGGCGACCCCGATCTTTCCGATGCGGGCTGGGCGCAGTTTGCTCAAGTTTCCGCCGGATACGTGGACTTGCAATGCGAGCTTGAGCCCGGTTATGCCTATGTACGTGGGCAGATTCATCACGACCGGCCCGATTCGAGCACCCTCATCTTTAGGTCTCAGGAGTCGCGTACGACGCTTAAGCCGGATTCCGTGCCGACGGATGCCGGTGCCGGCCTGTTTCGAAAGGCGGGGTCGATCGCTGTGAGCAATAGCGGCTATGGGCGCTACGAAGGCGAGCTTGAGATTGCGCGGGTCGATCTTCCCGGTGACGAGCGCATGAACGTTGCGGGTCATATCACGCCCGAGGCAATGGAGCTGCTGTCGTTCATCAAACGCGGATTCGGGGTACGGTTCGTTTAGTGTGTGACCCGTGGGCTACAATTGGCCCATCATGCGAAGGCGCCTCGTGTGGCGTGTGCCTGCGTTGGCCGATCTATATTCGGAGGATTCCCATGACCGTACTGTTTGTTGAATATCCCAAGTGCTCGACCTGTAAGAAGGCCAAGGCATGGCTGGACGAGCACGGGGTAGAGTATATCGACCGCGATATCGTTTTGGACAATCCCACGGCCGATGAGCTTGCGACCTGGATTGCTCGTTCGGGGCTGCCGGTGCGGCGTTTCTTTAATTCGTCGGGTATGAAATATCGAGAGCTGGGCCTGAAGGCGCGTCTGGATGCGGGCATGACGGATCGAGAGTGCTACGAGCTGCTGGCGACCGACGGTATGCTGGTTAAGCGCCCACTGCTGGTGGGCGACGACTTTGCGATTCCCGGCTTTAGGGAATCGGCTTGGGCCGAGGCGTTGCTGTAGCGGCTGCGGAAAGCGCGACCCGTTTTGAGCTTCGATTACGGGATACGGTTTCCGGTTGAGGGCTCGATGGGAAAGTGGGGACCAGTTTGAGCTTGAAATCTGGGACGCACTTTCCGCCGGCAGGCTTGCCCCAGTCAGTCCTCCAACTGCGCCCATTCGTGCGGATCGTAGACCTTTACGTGCTTGTTGGGCTTGCCGCTCCAGTACTCCTCGTCCATAAAGGGCAGATATGCCTGAACGCCGGGGCAGATAAAGGGAATCCGCTGCTGCTGCAGTCGCTCGCGTTGGCGCTGCTCCAGGTGTGCCTCGGATATGACGGTCGGCATACCGGACAGCTCGACGAGGCTTGCTTGGATTCGCTTAAGGTCGGGGAGTCCCGCGTGCCATGACATCCGCATGATCAAAAAGGATGCACGGCGGTATTTTGCCTGCATCACCGTGATGGCGGGGCGCAGAGTGGGATGGATTTTGTCCCGTTCGGGCCAAAGGTCAGCAGTGATCTCGAGGCCCAGGGTCTCCCATAGGTAATCAAGTTCTTCGTCCATGGCGCCTCGATATCTACGTGATCATTGATACTTCGATTGTGTTGCCTGGTGCTATCGTTTTCGCGGTAGAATCTGCCAACGGTTGATGGCTACCGCTCGCGGCGTTTTGCCCTTCGTGTGCAGCGGTCGACTTCACAGGTCCTTCACGTGTTGGCCGTATTTGACTGAATTTCAAAAAAGTCAAAATTGGGGCTTGCGTCACGGCCGGACTTCCCGTATATTTCTTTCTTGCGCAAAGGTACAGCCGAGCGCAGCGATGCAGTCATTGGGATGTCGTCTAATGGCAGGACAGCGGATTCTGGTTCCGTCAATGGGGGTTCGACTCCCTCCATCCCAGCCATTGCATTTGCTACATATGGCCCGTTCGTCTAGCGGTTTAGGACGCCGCCCTCTCAAGGCGGAGATCACCAGTTCGAATCTGGTACGGGCTACCAAACTTGAACGCCCGGGCCTCGTAAGAGACCCGGGTTTTGTGTATTGACCGTATATACGGCGCCTGCCGTGTTTCGCTCAGATCGAGGAGTAGCCATGGATCTGCCCATCAGCTTGCAAGACATCACGTATGCCGAGAACTATCTGGCGCAGGGCGACCTGGCTACGGCGACGCCGCTGCTTGAGCGTCTGGTGGAGCTCGCCGAGGAGTATATCGACGCTGAATGCAAGACGGAGGAGAAGCGCCAGTACTTTAGCTTCGACAGCAAGTTTGAGCGCCTGGCCTATCGCCGTGTGGAGAAGGATCCGCGCGAGCTGGTGCAGGTCGAGGTTCCCTTTGACCGCCTGTACTCCGACATGGCGTTTGCCTACATTCGCCAGCAGGATTATGTGAGCGCTCGTAATGCCCTGATGCAGGCTGTGCGTTGGGACCCCATGAACTGCAACTATCGCTTGGATTTGGCCGAGCTGTTCCGCGCTCTCGAGGACAAGCAGGAATGGGCATCGCTCTCGTTCTCGGTGCTGGAGCGCGCGAGCGACGGTAAGTGCGCCGCACGCGCCTACACCAACTTGGGTCAGTACTTCTTGGAGCCCGAGACCGAGAACATTTCGGCTGCCGTGGGCTGCGCGCGTCTGGCGCTGCGCCTGGCGCCCAACGATGCGCATACGACGCGCCTGCTCAACAAGATCCATACCACCTATCCGGATGCCGCCGATGAGAGTGACGACCATGTGATGGGTGAGCTCGCCCTGCAGGGCGTGCCGACCTCGCCTTCGGCCGAGATCGCCATCTGCCTGATTATGTGCGCGACCGATGCTGCAAGCGACGGCGACAAGCAGGAGGCTACGCGTCTGACGGTCCGTGCCCGCGACCTGGTGGGCGAGGAGGCATGCGCGGCGATTATCAAGCTGGTGCGCGAGAGCGATGCCGAGCTTAATGCCGAGCGCAGGGCAAAGCGCGAGGCTGCGGGCTCAAACGCCGATGGCGCCAAGGAGGCCGGCGATGCCCAGTAAGCGCGAGCGCAAGCTCATTTCCAAGAATCGCTCGGCACATCACGAGTACTTTATCGATGAGACGTTTGAGTGCGGTATTGAGCTGAGCGGTACCGAGGTCAAGTCGATTCGCGAGCGCGCGTGCCAGATTACTGATACCTTTGCACTGATTCGTGGCGGGGAGTGCTGGCTCGTCGGCCTGCATATCCACCCTTATAGCCATGGTGGCGTGTGGAATCGCGATCCCGACCGTCGGCGCCGTCTGCTGCTGCACCGCAAGGAAATCGACTTTCTTGACGGCAAACTTCGCAACCGTGGTTATGCGCTGGTTCCGTTGGAGCTCTACTTTAATACCGACGGTCGCGTAAAACTGCTGCTGGGCCTGGGTCGCGGCAAGAAGCTCTACGACAAGCGCGAGGACATGGCCAAGCGTGATGTCCAACGCGAGATCGACCGCGCCCTTAAGGAGCGCAACCGCTGACCACCCTTCATAAGTTGCGGTGGAATACGGACTGTTTTGCCTGTTTGAGGGGCTATTCAGTCCCTATTTCACCGCAACTGCGGGCGTCTCATCTTGCTAACTGTTTTGACACATATGTCTTAAAGGCGGTGTCCGTTATGGGCGCTGCCTTTTTTGTGGGTACATACATCCATGAGGTTCCAACCCGAGTTAGGGGAGTGATCGTTATGGACAAAACTGCGTTCTTTACCATGCCGAGCGGCCTGTACGTGGTGAGCTCCGCTGCAGACGGGCTGCGCGCCGGCTGCGTCATCAACACGGCGGTGCAGGTGACGTCCATGCCGCCACGCATTTCGGTTGCCGTTAACAAGGAAAACGTCACCTCGGGCGTCATCGCATCGGCCAAAGCGTTCGCGCTGACCGTGATCGATCAGACCGCCGACATGCTCTACATCGGTAACTTTGGGTTCCGCACCAGCAGCGATTATGACAAGTTTGCCAAATACGAGACCCGCGAGACGGCTCTGGGCATGCCCTATGTGCCCGAGCACGCGACGGCCCTGTTTAGCTGCCGTTTGATCGACACTGTGGATGTGGGCACGCATCTGCTGTTTATCGGCGAGGTCGAGGATGCCGAGCGCCTGAGCGACGAGACGCCGCTCACCTACGATTACTACCATAAGGTCCTGAAGGGCAAGACGCCTCCGAAGGCGTCCTCGTATCAAGGCTAGAAATGTTTTAAAAATACTTGCATTATATTATTGAGAATCTATACTATTAGATGAAGTACATCACCAGTCGCGTTCGAGAGGAGAACATCATGGCTGAGGAGAAGAAGACGTATAAGTTCGTGTGCATCGTTTGTGGTTACGAGGTTGAGGTCGACACGCCCGAGCTGCCCGAGGATTACGTGTGCCCGGTGTGCGGCGTTGGTCCCGATCAGTTTGAGCTCGTCGAGGAGTAACTCGCAGGCACACGGCTTGTAGCAACACATAGCTCTGTCCAAGGGCCCCGGTCGAATTCT
>CABTZM010000036.1 GCA_902489295.1 uncultured Collinsella sp. | reverse complement strand
GAGCTATAACACGCACGCCCGCCGTGGTGCCCAAAAGAAAAGCACCCCGGTGCCTATGATTATCGGTGGCGTCGTCGCCGTGCTTGCACTTGTCGCGATCGTTTTCTTTGTCGTGCCGGCCGTCAAGGGCTTCTTTGGCGGTGAGGATGCGAAAGTCGCTGCTGGCCAGCAAGTTACTATCACGATTCCCGATGGTGCCTCGGGTGATACCATCGCTTCGATTCTCTCCGAGAACCATATCGTCGAAGATCCCAAGGATTATTATGCGGCGGTCAAAAAGCTCAACGCCGATATGTCGCTTAAGCCGGGTAAGTATTCGTTTACCACGCTTATGGACGCCACGAAGGTCGTCCAGCAGCTTATGGAAGGTCCCAACGCCGGCTCCGATGCGCTCACGATTCCTGAGGGCCTGACGGTCGATCAGGTCGCCGACCGCGTGGCCAAGGCGTACGACAGCATTTCTAAGGAAGACTTCCTTAACCAGGCTAAGGCGAGCAATTATGTGAATGATTACGCTTTCCTTAAAGACGCCGCGAACGATTCGCTCGAGGGCTTCCTATTCCCCAAGACGTATTCGCTGGGTAAGGACCCAAGCGCCGATGATGTGATTCGCGCTATGCTTGACCAGTTCAACGCCGAGTATAAGTCGCTTGACTTTGCCAGCTGCGAGGCCAAGATCAAGGAGCGCTATGGCGTGGAGATGTCCGATTACGACATCGTTAACCTTGCCTCAATTGTCGAGCGCGAGGGCCTCAACGCCGATCAGCGCGCGCATGTGGCATCGGTTTTCTATAACCGTCTGGCGGGCAAGCTCGATGGCCTGCGTTACCTCAACAGCGATGCGACCATGATGTATGTCACCGGCGGCGAGGTTACCGCCGACGACCTGCAGAGCGATAGCCCGTATAACACCTATAAGCACGAGGGCCTGCCGCCCACGCCCATCTGCTCTCCGTCGCTCGAGGCACTCAAGGCCACCCTTGAGCCGACCGACTCTGATGACCTGTATTTCTACATTACGCAGGACGAGGAGTACTTCTCGCAAACCTACGAAGAGCATCAACAGTCTTGGAATTAGCATGAGGATTTTTAGCCCCAAACGATACGTTGCCTCGGTCGATCGCATCGACCTTAATACCCTGTGGGCCGACGGCAAGCGCGCCATTCTGCTCGATCGCGATAACACTTTGGTGCCGCGCGACACCGAGCAGGTTCCCGCCGCGGTTTCCGCTTGGCTCGAAGCCGCCCGCGCCAAAGGCTTTAAGCTGTGCATGGTGTCCAACAACTGGCATCGCGACCAGGTCATGAGCTCTGCGCGCGAGCTGGGACTCGAGGCCATCAGCCACGCCATGAAGCCGGCGCCGTTTGCCCTCAAGGCGGGTCTTAAGCGCCTCGGCGCCACGGCCGACGAGGCGGTGCTGGTCGGTGATCAGCTCTACACGGACGTGTGGAGCGGCAACTTCGCCGGCGTCGATACCATCCTGGTAAAGCCGCAGGCCACGCAGGACCTGTGGTATACGCAGATCTTCCGTATCTTTGAGCGCCGGGCCCTGCGCGACCTTCCCTGCGAGGAATAGGTCTCGTCATGTCCCAGCACACCAAACACGGCTGCGACCATATCTTCTTTATCGGCTTTTTGGGCGCGGGCAAATCGACGCTCGCGCGCAACGTCGGCACTATGTTCAAGCGGCGTTTTATCGATACCGACCGCCTAGTCGTCCGCCGTTGCGGCAAGTCGGTAACCGAGATTTTTGAGACCGAGGGTGAGGATCGTTTTCGCGAGCTCGAGACCTCGGCGCTCCGTTCGCTCCAAAGCGAGCGCAGTCTGTTGGTTTCGTGCGGTGGCGGTATCGTCGAGACGCCGGTGAATATTGAGCTGATGCACGAAATGGGTACGTGCGTGTACCTCGAGGGCGACTTTGAGGATTCGATTCGCCAGATTCGTCGGTCCGACACGCGCCCCGATTTCCGCTCGCCCGAGCATGCCGCGCGCTTGTTTGAGCATCGCCGTCCGCTGTATCGCCAGGCCGCCGATATTACCCTTGATATTCGCAACAAGTCCTTCGAGGTCGTTTCCTACCTTTGTGCCGAGATGCTTTTGGAGCGTGGACTGCTATGATTCGCCGCCAACTGATCAATTTCCAAAACCGCAGCGTCGATGTCCGCGTCGGATTGGGCGCGTTCGATGAGCTGTCGCGTATGTTTGCCTCGGCTGTGGGCAAGCCTAAGCGCGCGATGGTGGTTTGGAACTCCGCCTCGTCAGAACGTTTTGATGAGGTCGTCGAGCATGCGCTGGTCGACGCCGGTTTTGCCGTGTCGCAGTTCTCCCTTGAGGTTTCGCCTGCTGGTGCCACGCTGGCCGATGCCGATGCTATCTTTGGCGCCTTGTCTGCCAACGGCATTACCTGCGACGATCTGGTTGTCGCCGTTGGCGATGCCGCAACCTGCTCGGTTGTTAGCTGGTGCGCCAACCAGTGGTGTGGCCGAACCGAGTGCGCGCTGCTGCCGACGACCTTCGACGCCATGCTCACGGTCGCGACGACCATGAAGCCGCTCATTGCCTCGTCGTCGAATGCGCTTCCCGCTATCGCGTTCCGTCCCGAACCGGGCTTGGTCGTGTGTGACCTCGACCTTGTTCGCGAGGCGGACCCCGAGGACCTCAAGCTCGGCTATGTGGTACTTGTTGGCACCATGCTTTCGAGCAGTAAGTCCCGTTGGAATCAGTTTACTGAGACCGTCCCCGAGATTCTCGCGGGCGAGGAGGTCGCGCTCGTCAATGCCGTTCAATGGTCTCAGACTGCCCGCAAGGACGTACTGATGGCCACGAACCCGAGCGCTCGCCATGCGCTCGATTTTGGCAAGACGGGGGAGCGTACCCTGCGCGCCTGCTTGGGCGATGCCGCTTCGCAGGCCCCTGCCTACCAGCTGTTGTCCGAGGGCATTCGCTTTGAGGCACGCCTTGCACATGATGCCTGCGATTTCGATATCGATTACGTCTTTGAGGTCGATGACTGCTTGGAGGACTTTGGTATCGAGGAACTTGCCTTCGATCTGGAGTCTGCCGCATATATCGAGGAGTTCCGCAAGCAGCAGTTTGCACGCTCGAACCGCAGCATGTTGCCGCTGCCCGCGGCACTCGGCGCCATTCGCCTAACGAACGTTGAGGACGAGGTTCTTGAGCGCCATGCTCACGCCTACTTGGCTTCTCGTAAAGAACTTCTCTAAGATTTATTGACTTCCATCCTCTTTCGTATCATGTTGAGGGGCGGGTTTCCAATCGGTTGCGGATCGCATGCGATTCCGTCGTTCGGTTGAGACCCGTCCCGTCTATATAGAGACAACAAGAAAGGAATCTGCATGTCTGAGTTTGCTGCCGGTCCTGCCGGTCGTATCGAGCGTGTCCGTGCCCTTATGGTCGAGCGTGGCTACGACGCCATCGTGGTGCGCGACGAGGCCAACCTTCGTTGGCTTACGGGCGTTAAGGGCGTCTTCGACTACACCTTCGAGTTCCCGCACGCTGCGTTTATTACGGCCGACCAGTGCCTGTTCCACACCGACTCGCGCTACCTCAACAGCTTTGAGGAGAACACGCCCGCCGGCAGCCCCTGGGTCTTCGACATGGACGAGGGCACCATCCCCGGCTGGGTCGCCGGCAAGATTGCGGCTAACAAGTGCCGTGTCTGTGCTGTCGAGGACGATATGCAGATTAACTTCTACCAGGGTATTCAGCGCGGCCTGGAGGATCGCTCCGTTGCCTGCATGCTGCCGCTGATGCACGACGACATCCGCAAGATGCGCGCCATCAAGGATGCCGAGGAGATCGAGCTCATGCGCCATGCACAGTCGATCACCGACGCCGCCTTCCAGCACATGCTCGGCTTTATTAAGCCTGGTATGACCGAGAAGCAGGTTCGCAACGAGCTCGAGAACTTTATGTTCGCCAACGGCGCTGACAGCCTTGCTTTCGGCTCCATCGTGGCGAGCGGTCCCAACACCGCCAACCCGCATGCCGTGCCGAGCGACCGCGTGATCGAGAAGGGCGACTTTGTCCTCATGGACTACGGCGCGGGCTACTGCGATTACCGCTCCGACATGACACGCACTGTTGTGATGGGCGAGCCCACGCAGGAGCAATTCGACCTGTATGCACTCGTGCGCCGCACGCACGAGGAGTGCGTCGCCGCCATCCATCCGGGCGTCGAGGGTAACGACATCTTCAAGCTCTCCAAGAAGATCATCGGCGATGCCGGCTATGGCGATTACTATAACCATGGCTTGGGCCACGGCGTCGGTATCGACATCCACGAGCTGCCCAACTTCAACCGCAGCAAGAACACCATCGCGATCGGCTCGGTTGTCACCATGGAGCCCGGCGTTTACCTGCCCGGCGTGGGCGGCGTGCGCCTGGAGGATTACGGCGTGGTCACCGAGAACGGCTACGAGCCTTTCACCAAGACCCCGCACGACCTGCACGTCATCGATTGCTAGCCCATTTCGATAGATTTTTGGGGCGGGGCGTCCGAATCGATTCGGACGCCCCGCGTTCTCTTTTTATGCGCTCGCCGCAGGCGCCGTCTGCAAGTGTATAATTTCTGTCGTATGTAATTTGGACGCTTGTGCGTTCTGCCCATAACAAGAAAGGTCGCTATGCCTACCATTTCTACCGCCGACTTCAAGAACGGCCTCGGTCTCCGTATCAAGGACAAGGTCTACACCATCGTCGAGTTCCAGCATGTCAAGCCGGGCAAGGGCGGCGCGTTTGTGCGCTACAAGACCCGCGACATCAAGAGCGGCCGCGTCGTCGAGAACACCTGCAACGCCGGCACCAAGTTCGAGAGCGTCATGCTCACCACCCGTGAGTTCCAGTACCTCTACAACGATGGCACCGACTACATCTTCATGGACAACGAGTCCTATGAGCAGGTTCCCGTTCCCGAGGACATGGTGGGCGAGAACTCCAAGTGGCTGCGCGAGAACGACATCTGCCAGCTGCTCTTCGCCGACGATGAGCTCATGGGCGTGACCCCGCCGATGTTCATCGAGACCACCATCGTCCAGACCGACCCGGGCTTTAAGGGCGATACCGTCCAGGGTTCCACCAAGCCGGCCACGATCGACACCGGCGCTGTCATCCAGGTCCCCATGTACCTCAACGAGGGCGAGGTCATCAAGGTTGACACCCGCGACGGCAAGTTCGTCTCCCGCGTCTAGCAACCAACTCTTCTAGGAGGACTCATGCCCCAAGAAATCAAGATTGACGGCATCGGCATTTCGCCCGATGTTCTGACCGCCATCGTCTCGCGCGCCGTGTCCGATGTCGAGGGCATCGCCTCCGTTGGCGTCAAGGACCTTGCCACTAATCTTGTCTCCATGATGCTCTCGTCCAAGGCCCCGGCTTCCGAGCCGGCTGTCGAGGCCGAGGTCGTTGGCGACAAGCTCGCACTCACCGTGCGTGTCGTGGTGTTCTTTGGCTATCCGTTCAAGAAACTCGCCGAGGCCGTTCGCGCTGCCGTGGTCGCTGCCATCGATGCCCAGGTTGGCGTTGAGGTTGAGCGTGTTGACGTTTGCATCGACGGCCTCGTTTTCCCCAAGGAGTAACCTTTGAGCCTTAAGGTTTATCGCGGGCGTACGCTTGCCCGCAGTCAGGCGCTGCAGCTGCTGTTCCAGGCCGAGGCCACGGACAGCCCGCTCGAGCGCGTCCTCGAGGGTGATTTCCTGATCTCGAAGGGTCCCCTCGACCCCTATGCGCTGGAGCTGTGCCGCGGTGCCTACGAGCATATCGACCGCATCGACTGCGCTCTGCGCTCCGTTGCCAAGAACTGGGATCTTATGCGCATGCCCGGTGCCGACCGCAATCTGCTGCGTATCGCCGTTTACGAGATGCGTTTCCTCACCGACGAGGAGGTCTCGGACGCCATCGTGATCAACGAGGCCGTCGAGCTTGCCAAGGCCTATGGCACCGACCAGTCCGCGTCGTTCGTCAACGGCGTGCTGGGCAAGATCGCTCGCAGCGAGGAGCTGCCGGGCGAGGACCTATACCAGGAGCTGCTGGCCGAGGATCGCGCTCGCGAGGAGGCACAGGCTGCCGAGGCTGCCGCTAAGGTTGCGGTTGCCCAGGCTGAGGCTGGTGTGTTGGCCGAGGATGCGGACGCTGCTGAGGCCGTCGAGGCCGACTCCGTCGAGGAGTAGCCATGCCAGAGGGTTCTGTCCGTAACTTTGATGAGATTTCGGACCGTCTGGATCAGATCATCGCTACCGTTCGCTCCAAGGATACCTCCTTGGAGCGTTCGCTCGATTTGTTTGACGAAGCGATTGAGCTGGGCTCCCGCGCGGTCGATATGGTCGACAAGTTTGAGTTGACGCCGCGTGAGGCCGACAAGCTCGAGCAGGAATACGATGAGGATGCGGCAAACGAATCCCAGGATAGCTAGGCCGCATCTCCGGATACGAATGGTTGATGGCATTCATGAAACGCGTGCGTCTTGATGACGAACTGATTTCACAGGGCATCTGCGCCGATCGCGCGGATGCCCTTCGCACTCTTATGGCCGGCTTGGTCTCGAGTGGCGGTGAGCGCTTGACTTCGCCGGGCCTTAAGGTGACCCCGGGCCTGCCGTTGCACGTGAAGGGGCGCATTCCCTATGTTGGCCGCGGCGGTCTTAAGCTCGAAGGCGCGCTTGATACGTTTGGTATCAATCCGACGGGCCTTGCCTGTCTGGATGTGGGCTGCTCTACCGGCGGCTTTACCGATTGCCTGCTCAAGCGCGGAGCTGCGACCGTTGTCTCGGTGGACGTTGGTCGCGCCCAGTTCGATTGGTCGTTACGTCAGGACGATCGCGTGACGCTGCATGAGCGCACAAACGTGACGCAGCTGCCTGAGCTTGGCTATGCCGGCGCCATCGACCTGGCTGTGTGTGATGTCTCGTTTACCAGCATCGCGAACATTATCGATGCGGTGCTGGCGTGCTTGGCGCCTACGGGTGCATTCTGCACGCTTGTAAAGCCGCAGTTTGAGGCTCCGGCGGCGCTGGTGGGTGAGGGCGGCATTGTGACCGATCCCGCCGTGCGCCGCGATACACTCGTTGCGGCAGTTGAACTCTTTGCTGCCAAGGGGCTGTTCCCGGTCGATGTGTGCGTGTCGCCCATTCATGGTGCCAAGGGAAACGTTGAGTTTTTCCTGTACGGCACGAGATTTGACCCCGGCGACCGCACGCAAGACGAGCTGCAATTCCAGGTATCGGTTTTGAGCGAGAAAGCTGCAACGCTATGAAGGTCTTTCTGGTTCCCAATTACTACAAGCAAGAGGCGGTTGAGAGCGGCCTGATGCTCGAGCTTTGGCTGACGCGCCAGGGCTATGAGGTCGCATGGGCTGCCGACCAGCGATCGAAGATTCAAAGCACGCCTGATATTGACGGCTCCGATCTGGTCATTACGCTCGGCGGCGACGGTACGTTGCTGCGCGCTGCCCGCATCCTCAACCATCGCGAGATTCCTATCCTCGGTCTTTCCTATGGTCACCTGGGCTTTTTAACTGCTGCGAGCCCCGAGGAGCGCGACATTCTGCAGGTCGTGAGCGACGCCCTTTCCGGCGAGCTGCACGTGAGCCGTCGCGCCACCATCGCCGCGGATATCGTGTCCGTGCGCGACGATGGCACGAAGGATGTCGTGCGCACGTTCGCCCTCAACGACATGGCGCTCACGCGCGGCCCCCTGTCCGATATGGTTGAGTTCGACATCACGGTGTCGGGCCACCATATCGATCGACTGCGTGGCGACGGCGTGGTCGTGTCCACGGCGACTGGTTCTACGGGGTACGCGCTCAGTGCAGGTGGCCCCATTGTGAGCCCCGACTATACGGGTATGGTCTGCGTACCCATTGCGCCGCACACCATTCAGGCCCGTGCCTTCTTGACTTCGCCGAGTGATGTCGTCGAAATCTTTATGTCCGATGATCGCCCGAGCGTTCCAGCGATCGCTATCGATGGACAGTTTATTACCTGCGACGGCACGGTCGAGAGCGTGGCCGTGCGCCGAGGTCCCGGCGATGTGCTGCTGCTCGACTACGGCCCCGAGAGTTTTTACAACTCGGTGAGCCGCGTATTCTACGGAGTGCGTCATGATCGATGAGCTGCAGGTTTCCAACATTGCACTCATTCGCGAGGCGACGTTGGTTCCGAGCGCGGGCCTAACGGTTCTGACTGGAGAAACCGGCGCCGGTAAGACCGCGCTGCTCTCGGCCCTCAAGCTTATTTTGGGCGAGCGTGCGGATTCTTCGACGGTGCGCGAGGGCGAGGCGCTTGCTAGCGTTGAGGCGCGGCTGTTCGACGGTCCACACGATACGGAGGGTTTCACGGTCCAGCGTAGCCTTTCTGCCGAGGGCCGCAGCCGCGTGAAGATTGACGGCCGCATCGCCAGCGTGCGCGAGCTTTCGGAGCGCGTTGGCGTGATGATGGATCTGTGCGGCCAGCACGAGCACCAGCGCTTGCTCGATCCGGCGCATCACGTTGCGATGGTCGATGCGTGGGCGGGACGTTCTGCGCTCGAGGCGCTCGAGCACTACCGTGCTTGCTTTAAAGCCTCGCGCGCGGTTGCCAAGGAGGTTCGTCGCGTCGAGGAGGCCTCGCGTGCGCAGGGGAGTCGTGTCGAGGAGGCGCGCTTCGCCCTGGAGCGCATTGCCGAGGTCGACCCCAGGCCGGGCGAGTATGAGGAACTCGAGGAACTGCTGCCGCGCTCCGAACATGCCGAGGTACTGGTTGCCACTGCTAGCGATGCCCATGCATCGCTTGTCGCCGAAGGGGGAGCGCTCGATGCCGTGAACAACGCCGTGGCAGAGCTTTCCCGTATGGCTACCGTCGATCGCAAACTGGGCGACATTGCCGATGCGCTTTCGGATGCCTGTATCTCCCTTGAGGATTGCGCGAACGAGCTTCGTGCCTATCGCGATGGCGTCGCCTTCGACCCGCGCGAGCTCGCTCGCATGCGTGAGCGGTATTCCGACCTCAAGGGCCTGTTGCGTCAGTGGGGCCCCACCATGGACGATGTTTTTGCCATGCGCGATCGCTCGCAAGAGCTGCTGTCCCTGGTCGATGATGGCGATGAACAGATCAAAAAGGCGCGTGAGGCACTCGGGAGCGCTGAGCGCGAGTTGTTTGCCGCTGCCAAGGCACTTAAGCGCGCCCGCAATACGGCGGCCCCGCGCTTCTGTCACGAGGTTGGCCGCCAGATGGCTCGCCTGGAGATGGGCGGCGCCGAGCTCGTCTGGGAGTCGCGCGATCTTCCCCGTGCTGAGTGGACGCCCGTTGGTCCTTCGAGCTACGAGCTGCTATACCGCAGCGGTGCCGGTTTGACTCCACGTCCCCTGCGCCGCATTGCGTCGGGCGGCGAGCTCAGCCGCGTCATGTTGGCAAGTAAGGTTGTCCTCGGTAACGCGGACGGTGTCGATACGCTGGTGTTTGACGAGGTCGATGCTGGCGTCGGTGGCTCCACGGCGCGTGCGCTCGCGGGCGTGCTGGCAGATCTCGCCGCTACGCATCAGGTGATTGTCGTAACCCACTTGGCGCAGGTCGCCGTCATGGCTGACAAGCATTATGTCGTCAGCAAGGAACCGGGCGATGTTCCCCAGACGCATTTGGACGAGGTAACCGGTGAAGCGCGTACCGCCGAGATCGCCCGCATGTTGAGCGGCGATCAGTCCGAGGCAAGCTTGGCCCACGCGAAGCAGATGCTCGAAGAAGCTCGAGGTTAGGTCGTATCAGCGGTGTTGGTGGGACAAAATGGACTGAAATTTTTGTCCCACTACGCGTTTTACTCAACGACCTTATCCGGCTGGATGAGCTCCTCGTAGTAGCTGATATGCTCACGCGCGTCTTCAATCTCGGGCAGCAGGAAGTTGTAGATGACTTCGATGATCATCGTGGCGCTGATCTTGGAGAACGCAAAGTCGCCCGTCGTCAGCAGCGCTTCGTGGTTGACGGTATTAAAGGTGTAGTCTGCCAGGCGCGCGAGCGGGGATTTGCTGTCGCTGCTGATGACGACTACGGTTGCGCCGCAGTCGCGAGCCGCTTTTGCCATGCGATTCAGACGGCGCGACTTGCCGGAGTTTGAGATCAGCACGATAACGTCACCGGGGCGCAGCGTGAGCGCAAAACCAATCGAGGTCTCGCTGATGGTGCTTGCCATGCAACGAAGGCCCAGCTGCGAGAACTTGAACGTCGCGTCGAGCGCGACGGCGTTGGTGTTGCCTACGGCCGCAAACTCAATAACGCCGGCATTCTTAAGCGCGTGTACAACTGCGGCCAACGTGTCGTGATCAATGCCGTCGATGGTCGCATTAAGCTCACTCACCTTGGCGGCGAGGATATTTTTAAGGCTCTGCTCCATGTTGTCGAGCGAGACCTCGTCGGTCAGGCCCTCGTTGCGCTGACTCTCTAAGTCGCGCGCCAACGAAAACTGAAAGCTGCGGAAGCTGCCAAAGCCCAGCTTGCGGCAGAAACGCGAAACGGTCGCCTCGGACGTGGCGGCAGCGCGCGAGAGCTGAGCCGCCGTGAGGCGTGGCGCCTCGGACTGGTGCTCCAATATATAGTCGACAATGCGCTGCTCGGACTCGCTGTATCCCTGGTGGGTACTAATGAGGGAAAGTGCGCTTTTGCTACTATCGGTCATGGATGGCTCCTGGTTGGCATGAAAATCTAACTTGATTTGCAATGCCATAGTATACGGGCATTTTCAATTACAAGATACACCTTGCCGTTTCAAGTGTTGATGGTAAACTTTCACTTGCCGTTTACGGTTATGAAAGAACCTTTCACCGGAGAATTGCGCCTTGTCTCTTCTCACGCGGACGGTAGGTTGGTATCTTTCAGTTGTGGAAAAACGCGCATCGAAGCGCGTGTAGGGGAGCGCCCGCGGGCGCTGTACTCAAGAAGGAGGGACACATGGCTAAGTTTGACATCATCGCCGCGACCGGTTGCCCGACCGGCATTGCGCACACCTTCATGGCGAAGGAGGCGCTGGAGAAGGCAGCTGCCGAGCGCGGTCTGACCATTAAGGTCGAGACTCATGGCCAGGTCGGTGTCGAGAACGAGCTCACCAAGAGCGAGATCGCCGGTGCCAAGGCCGTCGTCGTCGCAGCCGATAAGGATGTCCAGGCTGAGCGTTTCGCCGGTAAGCCCATGGTTTCCGTTGGTGTTTCCAAGGCCCTGTCTGTCGAGGCTGCTGGTAAGCTGATCGACCGCGCGCTCGCCGCCAAGGGCGACGACACGGTTGCCGCTGCCGCCGATGTCGAGGACGAGGTCGAGGAGAAGGAGTCCATCGGCCACGTCATCTACAAGCACCTCATGAACGGCGTCAGCCACATGCTGGTCTTCGTCGTTGCCGGTGGTGTTCTGACCGCCATTTCGTTCCTGTGGGGCATCACGTCCTTTGATTCGACGGCTGCCGACTACAACAGCTTTGCTGCGATGCTCAAGATCATCGGCGGCATCGCCATGAACCTTATGGTTCCGGTGCTTTCCGCCTACATCGCCGAATCCATCGGCAAGCGCCCGGCGCTCGTCCCCGGTTTCGTTGCCGGTATGATTGCCATCCAGGGCCTGCCTGTTAACGCCGAGACCGGCATGATCGACGCCGGTGGCGCCGGCGTGGGCTTCGGCTTCCTGGGCGGCATCGTCGGCGGCTTCCTCGCCGGCTATGTCATCCTGCTGCTCGAGAAGGTTTTCTCTAAAATTCCCGAGAGCCTTAATGGCCTGAAGGCAATCTTTCTGTATCCGCTGTGCTCTACCGCCATCGTCGGCCTGGTCATGCTCGGTATTTCCGGCCCCATGGCTGCCATTAACCAGGGTATGATGGATTTCCTGCAGAGCCTCGGTAACTCCGGTCCGGTGATCCTTGGCCTGGCCATCGGCTGCATGTGCGCCTTTGATATGGGCGGCCCGGTCAACAAGGCTGCTTACGCTACTGGCACCTTCCTGCTCGGTACCGCTCTCGAAGCTGGCGTCGGCACCGAGACCTACAACTTCGGCACCAACTTCATGGCTGCCGTCTCCGCCGCTTGCATCGTTCCGCCGCTGATCACCACCTTCGCCGTCGTTGTCGGCAAGAAGTACTTCAGCCAGGAGGATCATGACGCCGGTATCGTCAACCTCATCCTTGGTTGCACCCACATCACCGAGGGCGCCATTCCGTTCATGACCAAGAACATCTGGCCCGTCATGCCCATCATGATGCTCGGTTCTTCCATCGCTTCCATCTTGACCATCTTCTTCAACGTTCACGATCCGGCGCCTCACGGCGGCTTCCTGGTCCTGCCCGTTGTCGAGAACGGTCCGCTGTGGGTCCTCGCGATCCTCATCGGCGCTGTGGTCGGTGGCATCCTGTTCGTGGCCTTCAAGAAGTACGACTTCGAGAAGAATCAGAAGGCCGCTCCTGTAGCCAGGTCCGTTGAGGCCACCAAGGCCGCTGCCGTCGAGGCCCCCAAGGAAGAGGCTGCCGACTTCGTGAAGGTCGAGAATGTCTTTGTCGCCGAGGACTTCGCTTCTCGTGACGAGGCTCTGAGCTTCGTTTCCAACCAGGCTGTCAAGGCCGGTATCGCCAGCGACGCCGACGCCGTGATGAACGCCTTCCTGGCCCGCGAGGCCGAGGGCACCACGGGCATGATGGAGGGCTTCGCCATCCCGCATGCCAAGTCCGACGCCATTACCGAGGCTGCCGTCATCGTCGTCAAGGACGAGTCCGGTGTGACCGGTTGGGACACCATGGACGGCGCTCCCGTCAACGTGGCCATCGCGCTGCTCATCCCGGGTGCCCAGGCCGGCACCACGCACCTTAAGATCCTGTCCAAGGTCGCCGAGGCGCTCATGGACGAGGACTTCCGTGCCACCGTCAAGGGTTCCACCGACGCCGCCAAGATCGCCAAGACGATCAACGCCCGCCTGGTCTAATCCCGCAACACGCGAATACCATCGCCCCCTGTAACAAAGGCGAGGACTCCACTCGGAGCTCCCGCCTTTTTTCATTCCCTTCTGTAAGGTGCGGTGAAATAGGGATTGTTTAAACGTTTCAACCGCAAAATCAGTCCCTATTTCACCGCAACTTCCAGAAGGGCATAGAGGGAACTGCCCATTGAGTCTTTGTCGCGAACAGATCCTCAGCCAGAATTCCGTTCGCACGATATTGCTCTGAGCCGACCGAGTTTCCGCAGCTTGCCTGCCGGGCGGGGCGGTTAAGTTTGTCGCGAGTTCCGCACGCAAAGAAAAGCACTTAATGTGCTTTTCGTCTTGCGCAGGACTGTAGAGCAGCAAACTTAACCGCCCCGCCCGGCAGGCAAGCGTACAGGAACGACATCTGTCCAACAATTCGTGCGAAACATAATGAAAAACCGTTTGATGTGAGTTAATATAAACAACGTCGTGAATCTGACTCCTGCCACATGCATGACAGGGGTTAAACACAAAAAGGAGTCAACTATGGTTTCTGAGAAGGCTACCCTCGTTAATCCTCAGGGTCTGCACATGCGTCCGGCTGGTCTGTTCGCCTCCACCATGGGCAAGTACGCCTGTGACGTGACGGTCGTCACCCCCGAGAAGGAGGTCAACGGCAAGTCCCCGATGGCCCTCATGGCTGCTGGTATCCCCTGCGGTACCGAGGTCGAGGTCAAGTGCGACGGCGCCGACGAGGCCGAGGCTCTGGCTGCTGCCATCGAGCTCATCAAGAGCGGTCTTGGCGAGTAGAACTCAAACGGGTCGCATGTTGAACAACTAAGTTCATATTTGGGGGCGCAGTGACCTGTTGTAAGGTAACTGCGCTCTTTTGTCATGGATATGGCAAAACGCTTTATCACATGACACGGAGAGAGGAATGGGAATGTATCAGGGAGTCAACGCTTCCGAGGGCATCGGTATCGGCACCGTCATGGTCGCCGTCGATCCCGACTTGACGTTTGAGCCGCACGAGGTTGCTGATTCGGCAGCAGAGAAGGAGCGCTATCAGTCCGCTCTTTCGGTCTTCTGCGAGAAGACCCAGGCTCAGGCCGACCACATGAAGGAGACGGTGGGCGAGGCCGAGGCCGAGATCATGAGCGGACACATTGTTCTGGCTCAGGATCCGGGTATGACCGACGCCATCAACGCCGCCATTGACGGCGGTACCTGCGCCGAGCAGGCGCTCATGGACACCTCGACCATGTTCGAGAACATGTTCCTGTCCATGGACGACGAGATGTTCCGTCTTCGCGCGGCTGACATCGCCGACATCCGCACCGGTATTCTGGCCGAGCTGCTGGGCAAGGAGGTCGTCGACCTCTCCGTCCTGCCCGAGAACACTGTCGTTGTCGTGCACGACCTCACGCCGTCCATGACCGCCACGATCGATAAGGCCCACGTTGCCGGTATCGTCACCGAGACCGGTGGCCGCACGTCGCACTCCGCGATCATTGCGCGCGCCCTCGAGATCCCGGCTGTCCTTTCGGTCTCCAACAGCTGCACCGCACTGCGCAACGGCATGACCGTTGTCGTCGACGGCGGCAAGGGTATCGTCGAGGCCGATCCCGACGAGGAGACGCTCGCTGCCTACACCGCCAAGGCCGAGGCCTTCGCTGCCGAGAAGGCAGCCCTCGAGGCCTTCCGTGGCAAGCCGTCCGTGACTGCTGATGGCATCAAGAAGATCATCGCCTGCAACATCGGTAACCCCGATGACGTGCCCAACGCGCTCGATCACGACGCCGAGGCTATCGGTCTGTTCCGCTCCGAGTTCCTGTTCATGGACTCTGCTGAGCTTCCTTCCGAGGAGGAGCAGTTCAACGCCTACCGTAAGGTCGCCAGCGCGCTCAAGGGTGCTCCGGTCATCATCCGCACGCTCGATGTGGGTGGCGACAAGGAGATTCCGTATCTGCATATGGTCAAGGAAGACAACCCCTTCATGGGCTTCCGCGCCGTGCGTTACTGCTTGGCCAATCCCGACCAGTACAAGGTCCAGCTCCGCGCTCTGCTGCGCGCTAGCGCCTTCGGTGACGTCAAGATCATGATCCCGCTCGTCACCTGCGTCGAGGAGGTCTTGGCTGTCAAGGAGCTCGTCGAGCAGTGCAAGGCCGAGCTGACCGAAGAGGGGCGCAAGTTCAACGAGAACATCGAGGTCGGCATCATGGTCGAGACGCCCGCCGCTTCGCTGCTCGCAGACCGTCTTGCCGAGGTCGCCGACTTCTTCTCCATCGGCACCAACGACCTGATCGGCTACACCATGTGCGCCGACCGTGGCAACGACACCATCTCCAACCTGTACCAGGTTTACTATCCCGCCGTGCTCCGCTCGCTCAAGAACATCATCGAGAGCGGCGTGAAGGCCGGCATCATGGT
>CABTZM010000035.1 GCA_902489295.1 uncultured Collinsella sp. | reverse complement strand
CTCGGCACAACGACGAGGACAGAATTAAGTGGCTTTCTTGGCGGGCGAAACTCAAAAAAAGCAAAGGCCGAGGCGCCCCTCTCGGTTCAGCCAAGTTGACGTAGCTGAGATGCGGCATGCGGTCTGCTCACTCCTCGAAGTTCTTAGCGGAGATAATTCGAGCTGCAGCTGCGATTTACTTGCGATGGCGGTTGAGCCGCAACCCAGTTTTTATTAGATCTCGAACCCTATGCTCGATGTTCGCTTCGTTCATTGAGTTACCCTTTGCATGAGGCCGGGACATATCGTCCCGCCCGCAGTTTCGCAGGCCGAAGACCGAGAATGTTTGAGGACGGGATGATATGTCCCGGCCTCCCGGGAGAGTTACTTATGAACTACGCGAACATCAAGTATTTCGACATTGCTGATGGGGAAGGCGTTCGTACTTCTCTGTTTGTGAGCGGGTGCCGTCGTGGGTGCAAGAATTGCTTTAACTCTGTCGCGTGGGACTTTGCTGCGGGTGAGCCGTTCGATCGTGCCGTCGAGGACAAGATTATCGAGAGTCTCGATCATCCCTTTATCGATGGCCTGACGATCCTGGGTGGCGAGCCTATGGAGCCCGAGAATCAGACGGGGCTCGTTGACTTTATCGAACGCGTGCGTGCGGCCTATCCCGCGGGGTCAGGAAAGACCATTTGGTGTTTTACCGGCGACGTGCTCGAGGAGCTTATGCCGGGTGGTCGTCACCATACCGAGGCGACGGACCGTATCCTTGCCTGCCTCGATATGTTGGTGGATGGCCCGTTTGTTCAGGAGCTGTACGATATCTCATTGCGTTTTAGGGGCTCGAGTAACCAGCGTGTGATCGATATGAACGCTACGCGCGACCGCGCTGTGCGTGAGGGCGTTGCGCTTTGCGACGCTGTGGAGCTTTGGCGGGACGATCCAGTCTATTCGACCCATACTATGTAGCTTGTGGCCGATGCCAAAGGGCGTGGTACCATAGCGCGAACGCAAAATCGGAAAAGTGAGGCCCAGATGGTCGATCAGGAAAAAGTCGAGGCCGCCATTAAGCTGTTGCTTGAGGGCATAGGCGAGGACCCAACTCGTGAGGGCCTGCTGGAGACCCCGGCGCGCGTTGCCCGTATGTATGGTGAGATCGCCGGCGGTATGGACCAGAGTGCCGAGGAGCACCTGTCCAAAACCTTTGCCGTCGCTTCGAACGATTTGGTTATCGAGCGCGATATCACGTTCTACTCGCTGTGCGAACATCATCTACTGCCGTTTTATGGCAAGGCCGCCATTGGTTATATCCCTAACGGTCGGGTGGCTGGGCTTTCCAAGCTTGCCCGCACGGTTGAGGTTTATGCCCGCCGTCTGCAGCTGCAGGAGCAGCTGTGTGCGCAGGTTGCCGACGCTCTCATGGATTATCTCGCTCCCCAAGGAGCGATCGTACTGATGGAAGCCGAGCATATGTGCATGACGATGCGTGGCGTGCAAAAGCCTGGTGCCAAGACCGTAACGCTCGCTCGACGCGGCGTCTTTGAGACCGATCCCGCGCTCGAGGAGCGGTTCTTTAGGATGCTGGGCCGTTAGCATGAGGGTCGTCAACGACTTTACATCGAAGACCGACGAGGGGACGTCGCGTCGCGGCTTTATGGCTTCGGGCCTGGCCCCCTTTGGTGCCATGCCTCGTATTGATTACATTTGTGCCAACGGGCTGTTCCGGCGGCACCTGGGCAACATTGCACAGTTGGAATCGGGGCGCATCTTCTGCCGCCATGGTATTGACCATCTTCTCGATGTCGCTCGCATTATGTGGATCAAGAATCTCGAGGAACAGCTCGAATTTGACCGCGAGGTCATCTACGCCACGGCACTTCTTCACGATATCGGCAAAGATGAACAGTATGAATCGGGTATATCTCATGATGTTGCAAGCGAACGCGTCGCTGATGCGATTCTCGGCGGCATGCCCGATGACGTGGCGTTTGAGCCGGCCGATGCCGCAGCCATTAAGACGGCCATTCTGGGCCATCGAAAGCTGCGCGTGAACAGCCAACCGCTTGAGCGCCTGCTCTATGCAGCCGACAAAGCGTCGCGCGCTTGCTTTGCATGCCTCGCGCGCAATGCTTGCAACTGGAGCGATGGTAAAAAGAACCTGTCGATTCGCGTGTAGTTAGTTTGCGCGGTCGGGGTCCTAAACGAAGGAGACGATCGCGATGAGCAATAAGAAACTGCCCGAGAATGCAACCAAGACTGAAGGCGCCGAGCTCGCCCGCCGTGGAAGGGGCGAAATATCCACCGCAACGGCGGTACCCCACGTGAGCTATGACGATCTGCGCCATGCCGACCGCATCACCGTTGAAGGTCTTGAGGTTTTTGCTAACCATGGCGTGTATCCCGAAGAGAACGTGCTGGGCCAGAAGTTCATCGTGTCCTTGGTGCTCTATGCCGACCTGCGTGCAGCGGGGGAGCACGATAGCCTGGACGCTTCGATTGACTACGGCTCGGTGTGCCACGATGTCGATGGCTATCTGCGCGAGCATACGTTTAAACTCATCGAGGCGGCAGCCGAGGGTGTGGCCCAGATGCTGCTGCGTCGTTACCCCTTGCTGCTTGGCGTGCGTGTTAAGCTCGATAAGCCTTGGGCTCCCGTCGGTCTTCCCCTGGCAAGCTGCGGCGTCGAGATCGAGCGCGTGCGCTAGTCGACGCTAGAGCTTGTTGAGGGGCGGCTGCTTGAGCCGCTGCGACAGAGCTCTATTGTTGGGACAGTACGTGTCGAGCAGGGCGTGAAACCGCTGATTGTGGCTTGGCTCGAGCAGGTGGACGAGCTCGTGGGCGACAACCATGTCGAGACACTCGATGGGATAGGCGGCAAGTTCGCGTGCGATGCGAACGGCACCGGATTTGGGCGTGCATGAGCCCCAACGCGTTTTCATGCTACGTACGGAAACGCGGGAAACGGCGACACCCATTGCGATTTCGTACGCGCGCGCCATATCGCGCAGCGCCGTGGTGACCTCGGATGTATAGAGCTGGTCGATGCGGGTCTGGAGCTCATCGGACGTCAGGCCGTCGAGGGTTGCGCGTCGCTTGGCCTGTGGGCGTTCGTTCGATTTGTCGGCACCCATAAAACTTGCGAAGGTGGCCTGCTTGGGCCGCGGTGCGGGTGATGCAAAGTTGCGATCGAGCGCATCTTGTACCGTGATGGGCTTGCCCCAAAGTGCAATGATGGACGAGGGGCTGAGCGGCTCTCGTGCCGTCGCCTGACGTTGCTCGCGCTGGGCAAGTCGACTGATAATCCAGGCGCTGTTGCGCTTCACAAACGCTTCGATACGCTCGCGGCTGGCGTCGAGCGGTGCACTGGCGTGGACCTTACCGCTCGATGTGACGCGTAGGTTGAAGTTCTTGACGCGCTTTTTGGTAACGACGACGGGGATGGATGTGCCATCCGGTCGGGATACGGTAATCGTAAATTGCTGCGTCAAAAGCGGTCCTTCAGATTGGGGACGGGCCGCATGTCGACCGTTCGGCATGCCGGCCCGCTCAGGGGATGTGAAATTAATGACGCTCGAAGAAGGCAAGGGCATTATCGCTGCAGAGCTTCTGCATCATGGTCTTGCCAAAGTGCTTGGAGAGCATGTTCTGGAACTCGGGCATCTTGCTGGCATCGGAGAGGAAGGCGGGCACCGTGGCACCGTCCCAGTCGCCGCCGAGCGCGATGACATCCTCGCCGCCCAGGTCGAGCCAGTGCTCGATATGTGCCGCTAGCTGGTCGAAGGTGACGTCTGCGGCGGTCTTGTCGGTTGCGTCGTTGGAAAGGAACTCGCTGCAGTAGTTGAGGCCGACGATACCGCCCATGTCGCGAATGGTGCGGAACTGGTCGTCGGTAAGGTTGCGTTTGACGCCGCAAACCGCACGGGAGTTGGAGTGGCTGGCGACGAAGGGACGCGTGGCGTGGGCGACAACCTCGTCAAAGCACTCATCGTTGAGGTGGGAGACGTCGAGTACCATGCCGGCGTGCTCCATCTGCGTAAGTGCCTCGATGCCGGCGCCGGTGAGGCCGGCGTGGGTGTCGTGGCCGCTCGCGAGCGGCCCCTGCGCATTCCAGCTGAGTGACGACATAAGCACGCCCAAGCTCTTGAGCACTTCGATCAGCGCGGGGTCCTCGGCAAAGAACGTGGCGTTTTCGATGGTGTGGATGCAAGCGACCTTGCCGTCCTTGAGCGCGGGGCGAATGTCTGCGGCGCTGCGCACGTTGACCATACGGTCGTGGTTGAGCATTGCCTGGCCGCTCATATGCGCCATGATCTGCGCCTGGAAGCGCGCGGCGTGGGCGGTGGGAATCTCGTCGGGGACAAACGTGGCGAAGCACTGTGCCCACGGCGTGTTGCCGATCTTTGCGAGCGAGATGGCACAGGCGTTACCCTCGATGAGGTCGAAATCTTGCGGATGCGTTTCGTCGCCGGGGAAATAACCGTCGGTGCCGGCGGTAAAGCGCAGGTCGAGATCGAGCGTGGCCCAGCCGATGCGGTCGGCGGTGTCGCAGTGTAGGTCAAATACGGGATATGCCATGGTTCCTCCGGTTGCAGCGTTTCTTTGCAAACTGTCATTGAATTGTATGACTAGGGTATAGTTAGCGCCATATGTTCACGGCGGCCCGCGTTGTGCGCCGCCCTTATCACGGAGGTTACCATGTCCAACCAGGGCAAGAAGGTCAAGACCCATTATCGCGGCACGCTCGACGACGGCACGCAGTTCGATAGCTCCTACGATCGCGGCGAGCCGCTGGAGTTCACCTGCGGTGCCGGTCAGATGATCAAGGGCTTCGACGCCGCTGTTGTCGACATGCAGGTGGGCGAGAAGAAGACCGTGCACATTCCTGCTGCCGATGCCTACGGCGAGCACAATCCCGAGATGGTTCTGACCTTCCCGGCCGAGCAGGTTCCCAACATCGAGCAGATCGAGAAGGGCATGAAGCTCTTCCTGTCCACGCCGAGCGGTATGCCCGTCCCCGCCGTCGTCATTGACGTGACGCCCGAGGCTGTGACGCTCGATGCCAACCACGAGCTTGCCGGCAAGGATCTCAACTTCGATATCGAGCTCGTCGAGGTCGAGGATTAGGCTATGCCTGCAAATCTGGTTTCGACAACGTGCCTCGGAAATCTCAACGACCCGTCCTATGAGCTTTTGCTTCGCCGGGAGCTGGGCGGTGTCTTTGAGGTCGATGAGCTACTGCTCGATTGGGACCAGGCAGATGTATGCGCGTTTGCGGGCGTGACGGAGCTGGGGCGCACGATCGATGTTCGGCCGGATGCTACCGACGGTGGTCGTCTTGCCGACGGCGACGTGCTCGCCATTGACCGTTCGGGCGTGGTGCCCGTGGTGGTTGTCGTACGCCTGCGCAGTGCCGAGGTTTATTTGGTCGAAGTTGACCGCATGGACCCGATTGCGCTCGCGCATGCGTGCTGGGAGATCGGCAATATGCACGCGCCGCTTTTCCGAGGCGATTCGGACGAGTATACCGTGCGCATGTATACGCCGGTGCAGCCTGTTTTGGGCCGCATGCTCCGGGGCGTCGAGGGCGTTCGGCTCTCGGTGGTTACCCGTGAACTCGATGCGGACCGGCGCTTTGCGTCGAGTGCGGCGGATGCCGTTGTGAGTATGGCTCCAGACTTTACGATCGTAAAAAAGGCGCGCGGTTAACGTGCGTATGAGTAAGACGGACTTTGAGAGGCAGCTATTCAAAGTCCGTCTTACTGTTGATGAGGTGCTTTGGGGGAAAGCATATGGGTCTTGAGGGAATCAAACTGATTGCATGCGATTTGGACGGCACGTTGCTGCATCCGGGGGAGCACGAGCCGCGTTCCGAGGCCTTTGAGCTCATCGATGAACTGCATCGTCGCGGCATCGTGTTTATGCCGGCGAGCGGTCGTCAATATGCGAGCTTGCGCTACCTGTTTGCCCCGGTGGCCGATGAGCTCGCCTATGTATGCGAAAACGGAGCCCTAGTGATGAGCGAGGGGCGTGCCGTTGTCAAGCGTTCCATGGAGCGTAGCCTTGCTATGGATATCGCGAATGCCGTGGTTGCGTACCCCCATGCCGACGTGACCCTTTCGTGTGAGGGACACCTCTACACCATGAGCGGCAACGATGCGTTCGTCGACCATTTGCGCTATGAGGTCCACTGCGATGTGGCGGTGGTCGACCGTCCCGAGGACATCGACGAGGACGTCATTAAGATTGCCTTCCAGACGCCCGAGGTGGATCAGCCGGCGGCCCTGGAGTATTTTGAGCGCCTCTTTAGCGACCGTGTCGACGTGATGACGTCGGGAACCGAGTGGACGGACTTTATCGGCTTTGGTTCGGGCAAGGGTTCCGCGCTTGCCGATTACGGTCGTGCCCTGGGAATTTCGCCCGACGAGATGATGGCGTTTGGCGATAACGAAAACGACCGCGACATGCTCAACGTAGTGGGCCATCCTTATCTAATGGAGAGCTGCAATCCCTCTATGTGTGGCATCAACGACCGCGTCCGCTACGTGCGCACGGTCGAAGAAGAACTGCGCCGCCTGCTCGCCGAGTAGATATATGTGGCATGCCTAGGAATCTCTTTTTGCTGCAGAGTGCAGAAAGGTGGATTTTAAGGCATGTCCCGAACATCTACCGGCAGTCGGGGCAGAGACCCTCGAAGATGGTGTAGTGCGACGTGACGTGCCAGCCGATTTGCTCGGATGCCTTGGCGTCGAGCTGGGCATCGAAGGGGAGCGGTACGTCGATGACGCGGCTGCACGAGGTGCAGATGATATGCGCATGCGGCTCGATCGTGCGATCGAAGCGGCTGCCGCCCGGCGTCTTGATGGAGAGGATCTCGCCGGCGTCGGCCAAGAGATTGAGGTTGCGGTAGACCGTACCGCGGCTGATTTTGTCATCCTGCGCGCGCACGACGTTGTAGATTTCGTCGGCGGTGGGATGGTTATAGCTTTGGCGCACGGCGTCAAGAACCAGCTTTCGCTGCTTGGTATTCCTTCTTTGCACCGCCATGCGCCTCGCCTCTTTTCTATCAACGGTCGTAGGTAAATGATACCGTATTTAGCACACAATACTAATAATGAGGACTGAAACCGTCTTCATTGGCAAGTGGGGCTCGGGCCTGGGCGTCTACGAGGCGAAAACGCGTTCCCATGCGCTCGTAGGAGGCATGAAGCGCCTCGAGATGAGATAGGATGTTTGCCGGAGCTCCCTGTATCTCCATCTCGACTGAGCCGTCTTCCATGTTACGCACCCAGCCGGTGAGTGCGCGTGCCTGCGCGAGGTTGGTGTTGGTAAAGCGAAAACCAACGCCTTGGACTTGCCCCGTCCAGTGCAGGAAATAGCGCAGGGGAGTGTCTTGAGTGGCCTCGTCGCTTGCGAGCACGGTAAGCCTGCGGCGCAGCTCGAGCTCGACGTTTGATGGTTTTTGAGGCTCTCGACTGCCGCCGGTGACGCTGGAGAAGAACGTATCGAAGAGGCCCATCGCTATGCCTGCTTGTCTGCGTCGGCCGGGAAGGTAATGCCGGCCTGCTGGCGCACGGCATCCATGATGCGCAGTGAGACGAGCGTGACATCGCGGTAGTGGCCAAGCTCGTGGCGTCCTGCCGGGGTCTCCCAAATCTCTTCCTTAACGTTATCGATGCCGCCGATGGCGGTGATAAAGTCTGTGAGTTCGTATTCCATAGTGTTGCTCGATTTGGGTAGGTCGAGCACGCGGCCGTTGTCGCCCTGTTCGCGCGGTGCCTCGGTCGCCGAGCCGCGTACGACATCGCCGCGATAGTCGATGCGGACGTTGCGGGGCGTGGACAGATGGTCGATCTGGATAGTGCCACGCTCGCCTTCGATCTGCGAGGGCAGCAGGTCATTCGTAATTTTGGAGTGCGCGAGCTCGACGGAGATGCGGCCTCCGCCATAGCTGGCGAGGATGGAACCGCAGCCGTCGATGGGGCCGTGCGTGAGCTGTCGCGTGGTGGGGTCGAGCAGAGTAGTCATGCTCGTAAGGCCGGAAGGCATGCCGAAAATCTCGACCATGGGCTCGACGGCGTAGACGCCAATGTCCATGAGGGAACCCGATGCCATATTGCAGTCGAAGATATTGGTGGCGCGTCCCGCGAGAATCTCGTTGTAGCGCGAGGAATACTTGCCAAAGCGCAATGAGGCGCGGCGGATGGGGGCGATCTCGCCCAGGGCGTCCTCGATGGCGTGGAAGGCGGGATCGTGGAGGGGACGCATGGCCTCGAGGGCCACGACACCTGCTGCCTCGGCAGCGCGGAAGACTTCCAGCGCCTGCGCTTCGGTGGCGCAGAAGGGTTTCTCGACGATGACGTGCTTGCCACCGGCGATGCAGGCAAGGGCCTGCTCGTAGTGAAGTGCGTTAGGGCTGCCGATATAGACGGCGTCGACGTCGACGGCGGACGCAAGCTCGTCAAGTGCGGTGAAGTTACGCTCGCCGCCGTGTTCGGCGGTAAAGGCAGTACCGCGATTGGCGTCGCGCGAAAGCGTGCCCACAAACGCGGCTTGGTCGTTGGCGTTGACGACTTGGATAAAGTCGTCGGTGATCATGGATGTGCCGATGGTCGCGATGCGCAGCATACGTCCCCCTTGCGTTGTTTGGTCTACAGGATGAGTGTAGCGCGTGGGGATATAAAGCTGCTCGAAAACGCTATTACAGGTCGCTCTCGTTAAAGCCGGTGTCGATATCGAGGTTGCTGCCGTCGGCCGCCGTGGTGGCAAGCTCGTCGCAGCGCTCGTTGAGCTCATGGCCGGCGTGGCCCTTAACCCAGATGAACTCCACTTTGTGCTTGCTCTTTGCGGTGAGCAGGCGCTCCCACAAGTCGCGGTTCTTGACAGGCTGCTTGTTGGCGGTCTTCCAGCCGCGTTTTTTCCAGCCGTCGATCCAGTGTTTATTGAAAGCGTTGACGACGTACTGCGAATCGGAATGGACCTCGACCTCGCAGGGGCGGTTGAGCGCCTCGAGCGCCACGATGACCGCCATGAGCTCCATGCGGTTGTTGGTGGTCTTGGCGTAGCCGCGCGAAAGCTCGGAGGTGAAGGTCTTGCCGGCGGGGTTGGTGTATTTGAGCACGGCGCCGTAGCCGCCGCGTCCCGGATTTGATCGGGCCGAGCCGTCGGTATAGATGATGACCTTCACATGGTTCCTTTCGTTGGGTACGTTTCGTGTGAGTGACCATTGTAGCGCCGCGTTCGTCGAGGGCTAGCAATCTACGATTTCTACCCCGTCTTCCGACAGTTAGTTGGCATGGATGATGCGGTTGAGCTCGTCGAGGTATTGCTGCAAGAGGGGAGAGGGCTTGCGCTCGTCGTGCATGATATAGCCTACGTGCATCGTTGGGGCGTCTGCTAACGGGATCGATGCCATACCCCATTGCATTTCATTGGAGAGGACACCGGTCGACAGGGTGTAACCGTTCGACGTGATAAGTAAGTTAGTAAGTGTTCCGCGGTCCGAGATTCGTATGTTGCGGTCGCAAGGGATATAGCTAAAAGGTTCCTCGGCGTAATAGAAGGAGTTTGAGGTTCCCTGCTCAAAGCTGTAGCGCGTATAGGGTGTGAGGTCGGCAAGGGACAGCTGCGGGCGGCGGGCAAGCGGGTGGCGCTCGCTAACGAAGACGTGGACCGTCGCGTCGAATAGGGGATGGAAGCTCGCACGCGCATCGGCAAAAGCCTTCTGCAGAACGCGGGCATTAAAGTCGTCCAGATACAGGATGCCGATGTCGCTGCGAAACGCGCGGACGTCATCGATGATCTGCGACGTGGTGGTCTCGCGCATGATGAACTCGAACTTGCTGTCGCGGCAGCGCTCGACCACGTTGACAAAGGCCTCGACCGAAAAGGCGTAGTGCTGGGCGGAAATGGCGAGGCGGGCTTGCGGGGTGCCGCCGTCCTCGTAGCGGGCCTCGAGCATATCGGCCTGCTCTACGACCTGGCGCGCATAGCCCAAAAGCTCGGTGCCGTCGTTGGTGAGCGTGACGCCGCGGCTGGAGCGCGTGAAGATCTCCAGGTGGAGTTCCTGCTCCAGGCTTTTGACGGCGTTTGAGATGTTGGACTGAGCGGTATAGAGGCGCTGAGCTGCGGCGTTGATTGAGCCGGACTCTGCCACGGCGATCAGAAAACGAAGCTGCTGGAGGGTCATCGGCGCCGTCCTTTCGAGCGTTATCTACAAAACCGATAACAGGTTAGCGCTTTTAAGTGATTGACCGAGCGAAACAATGCTCGTACTATTCAAAACACACAAAGGCGGTAGGTAATTAAACCGACCACGGAACCGGGATGCGAAAGGAGGCCCGCATATGAAATGCTTACCAAGACGAATGCCGGGCTCCTGTTTGCGCCCGTTGGCGTGATCAGGAGACAGCGACTTACTTCTCTCTAATTTGTTTACTTTTGTTCGATCAAGGAGATCATCATGAGCCAGTTCATCAACAACCCCGAGCACACCTTTGGTTTCGATACCCTGCAGCTTCACGTTGGCCAGGAGAGCGCCGATCCCGCATCCGACTCCCGCGCCGTGCCTATCTACCAGACCACGAGCTATGTGTTCCGCAACTCCCAGCACGCCGCCGACCGCTTTGGTCTTGCCGATGCTGGTAACATCTACGGCCGTCTGACCAACTCCACCCAGGGCGTCTTCGAGGACCGTATCGCCGCACTCGAGGGTGGCGTGGCAGGGCTCGCCGTCGCCTCCGGTGCTGCTGCCATCACCTATACCCTGCAGGCTCTTGCTCAGGCCGGTGACCATGTGGTTGCCCAGAAGACCATCTACGGTGGCTCCTACAACCTGCTGGAGCATACGCTCTCCCAGTTTGGCGTCGAGACCACGTTTGTCGACGCTCATAACCTGGACGAGGTCGAGGGCGCCATCAAGGACAACACCACGGTCATCTATCTCGAGACGCTCGGCAACCCCAACTCCGACATCCCCAACATCGACGCCATCTCCGAGATCGCCAAGAAGCACGGTCTGCCGGTTGTCGTCGACAACACTTTCGGCACCCCGTATCTGTTCCGCCCGCTGGAGCATGGTGCCAACATCGTCGTCCACTCCGCAACCAAGTTCATCGGCGGCCACGGCACCTCGCTGGGCGGTGTGATCGTCGACGGCGGTAACTTCGATTGGAAGGCGAGCGGCAAGTATGAGCAGATCGCCGAGCCCAACCCCTCCTACCATGGCGTCTCGTTTGCCGAGGCTGCCGGTCCCGCCGCCTTCGCAACCTATGTCCGCGCCATCCTGCTGCGTGACGAGGGCGCCTGCATCAGCCCGTTCAACGCTTGGATCCTGCTCCAGGGCACCGAGACTCTGTCGCTGCGCGTTGACCGTCATGTCGAGAACACCAAGAAGGTCGTTGAGTTCCTGGCTGGTGATAGCCATGTCGCCAAGGTGAACCACCCGAGCCTGTCTGAGCACCCCGATCACGAGCTCTATCAGAAGTACTTCCCCAACGGCGGTGCCTCGATCTTTACCTTTGAGATTAAGGGTGGCCAGGAGGCAGCTTGGAAGTTCATTGATCATCTGCAGGTGTTCTCGCTGCTCGCCAACGTGGCCGACGTCAAGTCGCTCGTCGTGCACCCGGCTACCACCACGCACTCCCAGCTCTCTGCCGAGGAGCTCGCCGAGCAGAACATCACGCCCTCCACGATCCGTCTTTCCATCGGTACCGAGAACGCCGAGGATATCATTTGGGATCTGAAGCAGGCTTTCGCCGCGCTGGACGAGTAAGGCGACTTGTGCAAGGACCCCTTGCGACTCGATAGGTATAACTGCATAAAATGCCTGCTCAAGGCGCCTGTGCGAACAATAGTTGCACAGGCGCCTTTTTTGCATAGAGAGGGCGCAAAAACAGGGTTTTTGACACGCTTTATGCATTCGAGTTGTGGAAAACTCCTGTTGAGAGGATGTGAGTTTTACGCAATTGACGTGCGCCTTTTGAGTAAAACCGCAGGTCGCGATTTGCTCGGGGTACTATGCAGCGCGATCGAATCACACGCAGCCCAAACGCAGCAAAAACACACTACGGAGGTTTCCAGCTACATGAGGATCGATTCACGAAAACCGAAAGCCGCCGCCCTTTCCGCCGCTCTGACCGTGGCACTTTTGGCGGGCGTCGGCGCAACTGATGCCCACGCGGCAACACTATCCGATACGGTCGGATCTACGCCGTCCGAGGCGACGCTGGTGCAGCCCGTCGACTACCGCGGTGACGGTTATGGCTCTATGCAGGAGTGGAACGCCTCGATGGGGGCGAAGCGCGATTCCCTGGAGATGCGCGCTCAGATCATTATGAATATGTATGGCGACTATGCTACCGATGACGAGCGCGCTGTGTTGCAGGGCTGCATCGACGGCGCGAGTAGCCTGTTGACGATGGGGGAGGTCGACGCCAAGTCGACCGAGCTCGACGAGCTTCGCTCTACGCTAGAGGATGCCAAGCGCGAGGCGCTCGAGGCTGCCGCAGCCGAAGCCGAGGCCGCTGAGGCCGTTCAGGCTTCGTATTACAACGCCGGCTCCGGCTCGTCTTACGCGTCTGCTGCGTATTACGCGAACGGCTCGGGCCTGACGCGCTCGAGCGGCGTCAATAACTATAACGGCCGCCGCGAGACTTATTACAGCAGCAACGTGCTGTATCACCACCGCACGGGCGAATGGACGCAGGACGCCGAGGGCTTTTGGCGCGATTCCGATGGCTACTACGTCGTTGCCGCGGGCGATAAGGCCCAGGGCTCCACGTTTACCGGGTCCAAGGGCGAGTGCAAGGTCTATGACTCCGGCTGCGCTGCCGGAACCACCGATTACTACACTGGCTGGTAATTTTTCTGCATCGCGGATATTTGGCGGACGGGCGTCTTTACCGAGCTTTAGGGCAACGTAAGGACGCCCGTTCTATGTATGCGTTTGAGTTAACAGAGCGCTTACCGTGGCAGTACGCCGCGCATATGGGCGCGGGGCACACTAAGTCACGAGAAGCAAAGTCTTTCTCGTGGAGGAAGTGGTTCCATGAACGCTCGAGATGTCGCTATTGCCGTCGTTGCCCTTTTGATCGGATGTCTTGGTCCGACGGCGGCGTTAACTGCCGGCTTGCAGTCCGCTATGGGCGCCGCTCCTGTGGTTGTGGGCGCCTTGATTGCAGCGGCGCTGCTGGGAAGCGCCGGCGTGCTACTTTGCCGCGATGACGAGGACGAGGTTCCGGAATCGCAAAATAAGCCTCAGTTTTAGCCTCGAGCTAAATGCAACAGGCCTTCGCGAAGACGGAATCCTCGCGAAGGCCTGTCTGCTTGTATTGCGCGCGTCGCGATGCGGCCGAGGCTACCAGCTGCTTTCTATTTCGCGAATCCTCTGGTAGAGCCAATCGTTTTGCGGCACTTGGATATCGTGTTTGGCTGCGAGGCGGCAAATGGTGCCCGCGAACTCTTCGACTTCGGTTTTTCGTTGCGCTATGCGGTCCTGCGCCATCGAGGGCATGCCGGCGGGGTCGATTCCCTCGATGAGGTGCACCATCTGCGTCAGGTCTGCCTCGGTCAGCTCAACGCCCTCGGCGTTGGCGACCGCAAGCGTTTCGCGCATGGCGGAAACAAAGCAGCGACGCTGCTCGGAGCCCGGCTCCGTGGCGCTTCCGTAGGTCCCGCCGTAGGCCATGCAGGTCTGGTTGATGCCGTCGTTGAGCATGAGTTTGGCCCACATGCGGTGCGCAATGTCGCTCTCGACGGTATGGGCGATGCCGCAGCGCGTGTAGAGCTCGTCGATCGCGGTGATGGTTGCGGAATCCGTACCGGCCGCCGCGCCAAAGCGGATTTCGCCGGTATTGGTAAAGGTGAGCTCTCCGTTGAGGAACACGGCGTCCATGCCCTGGCAAATACCCAGGACGGTGTGCTTCCAGCCAAAGCGCTCGGCAATCTTTTGCTCGCTCGTAATGCCGTTGCACAGCGAGGCGATGAGCGTATTGGGCCCCACGACGCACTCCATAGTCTTGAGCGCCACATCGAGTCCAGTGGTCTTGACCGTGAGAATGACCAGATCGGCGGGCACTGCCTCGCTGACGCGGACGGATTTGAGCGCACAGGGCTTGCCGTTGACGGTGAGCGCATCGCTCGCGTGACGCTCAAAACGTGCGTCATCCATAACGTATTCGACGGCGTCGTTGCCGAGCGCCCTGGCGATCATGCTGCCGTAGAGCAGGCCGACGCCGCCCTTGCCGATAAAGGCGACCTTGTTGATCTGCATGCGAATCATCTCCCCATATAAAAGGCGCCCGCGTAAGGGGCGCCTGATGGATTGTATGTCGCCGGGGCGTTTGGTAAGCGCGTGGGGCTGCTGTTATGAAAAAGAAACTATTGCACTGTGCGCTTATGCCGCGGGACAGATCGCAAAAACGCGCGCAGGGTATCCGACGCCATCGCGCACCTTGGGGAAGGTGCAGAAGATGACAGCGCCTGTGGCGGGAAGTTCGTCTAGATGGTCCATGACCTCGATCTGATAGCGGTCGACCGAGAGGATGTACTGCTCGCCGGGGTAGGGGTAGGCGTCCTCACGCGTGGTCACGCTTGCCTCCTTTCATCGGGCTTTTTGCTGATGTTAAAGCGGTGTCGTGACGGCTCGATTTCTGCTGCGTTACGATACGTTCTCGATTGCGATTCCACGATGTTTCGGCTGCGTGACCATTGTGTTTCGCCTTGCCGGGGCGCTGATGGCGAAGGGAGGGGCCGTGCAATACCGTGTTGACCCCAAAAGTGGTAACCGAATATCCGCTCTGGGTCTGGGCTGCATGAGGTTTCCCGGTGCGCCGGGACACCCCGATGCGAAGACGGCCGATGCCATCATCTCCCGTGCGGTAGAGCAGGGGATTAATTATCTGGATACCGCGTATCTTTATCCCGGTAACGAGGTGTGCGTGGGCGCCTCACTTGAGCGCTTGGGGCTGCGTGACCGGGTGTTGCTGGCGACTAAGTTGCCGCACGCTTCGTGCAAGTGCGCAGAGGATTTCGATCGGTTCTTCGACGAGCAGCTGCGCCGTTTGCGGACTGACCATATCGACTATTACCTTATGCACAACATCACCTCGCCCGCGCAGTGGGAGCGCGTGGTAGCGTTGGGTATCGAGGACTGGATTGCGCACCAAAAGGCTGCGGGGCGTATTCGCCAGATAGGTTTTTCGTACCACGGCAGTGCGGCGGACTTCCTCACGATGCTTGACGCGTATGACTGGGACTTTTGCCAGATCCAGTACAACTACGCTGGAGAGCGATACCAAGCGGGAACGGCGGGACTCATGGCAGCCGCCGAGCGCGGGCCCGCCGGGGTTTTGGTGGGGCCCCCTTTTGGGGGGGGCCCGGGGGGGGAAGCACCCCCCCGGGGCCCCGCCCGGGTCGGTGACGGACGCGGGCCCCGTTTTGAAAGG
>CABTZM010000034.1 GCA_902489295.1 uncultured Collinsella sp. | reverse complement strand
CATAGCGGGCTATGGCCTTGACAACGGAGTCGCTGATGTAGATGTGGCCACCCTCCTCGTTGGGTCGATCGTTTCTGGTGGAGAATGCAGCCGAAACCTCGCCTTCCGCAAACGCGTCCACGGTGGAGCCGTTCTTGACGACGATATCGTCTTGGTAGGTGAAGAGGGCAATGGCCTCACCGTATCTGCCTTTACTTGCGCGGACTGTCACGTTTGCATGATCGAGTGCGATGCCCTTGTGGGCATAGACGCCATATTCAACACCGTTTGCGTTGAGGGAGGCGTTTGTGGCTGCGAGGCTGCCCTTGGCCTCGACGGCGGCGTCTTTCTCGGAGCTCGCCTTGACCTGGCTGCCGTCCGAGATATTGATGTTGCCGCCGCTCCAAATGGCCTCACCATCGGCTGAGCTTGCCTCGACTGTGCCGCCACCCTTGATGGTGAGGTTCTTGTCGGTTCCGATACCCTTGTCCTTGGTAGCCCTGGCGGTGACGGCCCCGCTGTCGTCAATCGTGATATTGCCGTTTGCCCTGATGCCATCCGATACGCCCGTGGCGTTGACGTTGCCCGAACCTTTGATAGCGAGATCGCCCTCGGCGTCGATGGCATCAAACCCAGCGCTCGTGGCGTTGACGGATCCGGCTCCGTCGATGTTGATATTACCCGTGGAGAGGATAGCGTCCTCAGTAGATGTCACGCTGAGAGTGCTGCCCGCGTCGCCTTGGATATTGAGCTCGGCGTTCTCATTCTTGCCATGAGAAGCCTTGATGCCTTCGATCCAGTCGGCAGTGACGATGTTGTTTCCCGAGTAATTCACGTTGAGCTTGCCTGCGGCCTGGATCTCGCCGCCGTTATAGTTGTTGAGCTTCAAGTCGTCGGCGCCGTCCCACGACCAGGTGCCGGTCTCGTCGCCCGCCGCAGTGCCGGCGTTGTATTTGGTTTCGCCGACCTTGACCCATTCCGCCGCGAGCGAGACGCTCGGCATGAGCAGCGAGCTCACCGTGAGCGCGCACACGGCGCCTACGACGATGCGGCGCGTCACGCGGCGCCAGCTGCCGTGCGCGAGTCCTATGCGACGGCGAACGTCGGGTTCGGCAACATGGGTTCCGGCGGTAGTGTCATTGCGTTTGGGGGTCGTGAACAAGGCTGCCATGGTTGCTCCCGTTCTCATAGGGCCTATACGGCTAGGTTCAGCGTATCTGCTGGATGTTGCCGGCGGTAGTGCCGTTTGGAGGGCAAAATGGCCAAAATGGGGGAGAAATAGGCCGCACGCCGGCGCAGGGACCGACGCTAAAAGAAAAGCGCGGGGCCGCATGGCGACTCCGCGCTTTATTGTTCAGCTTTTGCAGCCTTGCCCTTACGCTACGAAGAAGTAGACGGGGAAGGCAAGGGCTGCGATCCACCCGTCCTGTGCGAAAAAGTGTTTACGAGCGTTTACGACTCGCCAGGGCGCCTGCGGCGATGGCGGCTGTTCCCGCAAGGGCGGCTGCCACGATGGCTGCGTTCGAGGTGTCGCCGGTTGCCGCGAGCTTGCCGACGGTCTTGGCTCCCTTGGCTGCAACTGCAACGGTCTTGGTTGTCTTCGTGCCCTCGGACTTGGAACCCTCGGGCCTGGTCTTGCCGTGCTTTTCCTCGGGCTTGGTCTCCTCGGGAGGCACGATGACCGTGCTCTTGGCGACAGCGGCGTCATAGGGGGAGTCAATCGTGGCATCGCCCGTGCCGATGGTCTGCCCCGCCTCGTAGACGATGCCGTCGCTGAGCTCTTCCTTGTTGCGATAGTCAATGACTTTGCCGCCTGCAGGCGTCTGGATGGTGGCGTCCTTGATTTCGATGGTGCCGATCGCCTTGCCGTCCGCGCTCATGGCAAGGGCGAAGATAGCCGCCGTGTCTCCCTCGGCCGTGACCTTGCTGCGGACGATCGAGATGGTCGCGGGCGTGATGCCCTTCTCGGTCTGCGCGAAGATGCCGATGTTCAGGCCCTCGGACTCAGGGATGATTTCGTCGTTTTGGTCTCCACTGTAGTGGTCGGGGCCGTCGCCGCCGGTCTCGGCATAGCGGGCTATGGCCTTGACAACGGAGTCGCTGATGTAGATATGGCCACCCGCTTCGTCGGAGTAGAAATTACTGGTGGAGATTGCAACCGAGAACCTGCCTTCTGCGAGCGCATCCACAGTCGAGCCGTTCTTGATGACGATGTCGTCCTCATCGGTGAAGAGTGCGCTGTCTTCCCCGCCATCTGAGCTTGCGCGGACCGTCACGGTCGCGCCATCGAGCGTGATGCCCTTGTAGACATAGATGCCATACCCAACGCCACTTGCGTTGAGGGAAGCGTTCGTGACCGTGAGGCTGTTTTTACCGTCGATGGCGGCGTCTTCCTCGGAGCTTGCCTTGACCTGGCTGCCACCCGAGATCTCGATGTTGCCGTCGGCCCAAATCGCATTGTCTTTGATAGAGCTTGCCTCTACCTTGCCGCCGCCCTTTATGATGAGGTTCTCGTTAGCATCGATACCCTGATCCTCGGTGGCCTTGGCGGTGACGGTTCCGCTGTTGTCGATCGTGATGTTGCCGTCGGCCCTGATGCCATCCGAATCGCCCGTGGCGTTAACGTTTCCCGAGCCCTTGATGGTGACATCGCCCCCGGCATCGATGGCATCGTGCTCGGTGCTCGTGGCGTTGACAGTGCCAGCGCCGTCGATGTTGATGTTGCCGACGGAAGTGATGGCGTCACGAGAAGATGTCACGTTGAGCGTGCTGGACGCGTCGCCCTGAATATTAAGCTCGGCGTTCTCGTTCGCGCCATCCTTAACCTTGATGCCGCGGCCGTTGTCGTTAGTGACGGTGTTGTTGCCCTCGTAGCTCACGTTGAGCTTGCCCGCTGCCTCGATCGCGCCGCCGTTATAGCCGTTGAGCTTCATGTCGTCGGCGCCGTCCCAGCTCCAGGTGCCGGCGGCGTCGCCCGCCGCGGTGCCGGCGTTGTATTGGGTGCCGCCGACGTCCACCCACTCGGCCGCGAGCGAGACGCTCGGCATGAGCAACGAACTTACCGTGAGCGCGCATACGGCGCCTACAACGATGCGGCGTGTCACGCGGCGCCAGCTGCCGTGTGCGAGCAGCGTGCGACGGCGCACGTCGGGCTCGACAAAATGGGCTCCAGAGGTTTTGTCATTGCGCTTGGGGGTCGTGAACAAGGCGGCCATGGTTACTCCCATCCTCATAGGGCCTATGCGATTACGCCCAGCATATCTGCAGGATGTAGCCGGCGGTAGTGCCGTTTGGAGGGCAAAATGTCCAAAACTTGGGAAGCAATACATCGCGCATCCGTGCGTTGCCTGGGCTTAAAAGAAAAGCGCGGAGCCGCTCGATGCGACTCCGCGCTTTGGTGTTCTGCTTTGGCAGCTTTGCCGTTACGCTACGAAGAAGTAGACGAGGAAGGCAAGGGCTGCGATCCACATGAGCGGCTTGATCTTGGAGGCCTCGCCCTTAAAGAGCGCGACGATCACGTAGGCGATAAAGCCCAGGCCAATGCCGGCGGAGATGGAGTAGGTGAAGGGCACGCCGGCGACAATCATGAACGCCGGGAAGCCCTGCGACACGTCGGACCAGTCGATCTCGGAGGCCTCGCTCATCATGAGGTAGCCGACGTAGACCAGAGCACCGCAGGTGGCGGCACTGGAAACGATGGTGACGATGGGGGAGAAGAACGCGGCGAGAATGAACAGCACGCCGGTGGTGACGGAGGTGAGGCCCGTGCGACCACCGTCGGCAGCGCCAGAGGTGGACTCGACGAAGGTAGTGATGGAGGAGACGCCCATAAAGCCACCGGCAGCAGCGGCCACGGAGTCGACGACCAGGATGGGACGGATGTCCTCGACATTGCCGTCCTCGGTCAAGAACTCGCCCTGCTTGGCGACGGCCATCGCGGTGCCCATGGTGTCGAAGAAGTCGCTCATGAGCAGCGAGAAGGCAACGACGAGCAGCATCGGGTCGGTCAGGACCTTCACGATGGCAAGGTTGCCGTCGGCAGTGCTGGCAAACGGGGCGCCGAAGGTCGAGAAGTCGAGCGGTGCGATGAGGCCCTCGGGCGCATGGGTGACGCCCAGCGGGATTCCGGCGATAACGGCGACGATGATGCCGATGAGCAGCGAGCCCGGCACGTTGCGGGAAGCTAGGGCAACCGTCACGACGATGGAGATGATGCCGACGATAAAGGTGGGGGAGGCGATGTCGCCCAGGCCGACGAGCGTACCGGCGCCAGCGGTGATGATGCCGGCGTCGCACAGGCCGATCATGGCGATAAACAGGCCCAGACCCACCGAGATGGCGTGGCGCAGGACCACGGGGATGGCGTCCATGATGGCCTCGCGCAGGCCGCAAAGGACGAGCAGCAAGATGACGACGCCCTCGAGGAAGATAACGCTCATGGCCACGTGCCAGTCGCCGCCGCACATGGTGGTGGCGATGCCCGCAATCATGGCGTTGATGCCCAGACCCGACGCACAGGCGAGCGGGCGGTTGGCGAAGATGCCCATGCAGATGGTCATGATGCCGGCGCCCAGGCAGGTGGCGCAGGCGAGCGCTCCCGCATCGATGCCAGCGCCCGAGAGCACTGCGGGGTTGACGGCGATGATGTAGGCCATCGCCAGGAATGTTGTCAGTCCAGCGCGAAGTTCGGTCCCGATTGTGGACTTGCGCTCACTGACGTGAAAAAGTTCGTCCATGCATACCCTTTCCTTGTTCGGCCCCGAGTTTAGGCCGATTGACACGAACTCACTTACTATATCGTCTTTACAACCTTGCTGTTCCTCGCATGTTGATGTTCGGCGCTTTGTAACAGACGGACGGTATTTATCGCATGAAAATGTGTGGGTACCGTATACTTAAGCGGTTACAACGACCCCTATGGAGGAACGTATGATTAAAGAGCTTTGCCACGACGAGGCTATCCTGTCCCAGCGTTGCGAGGTTGCGACCGTCGAGGACGAGTCGGTTGCTCAGGATCTGATCGATACCATCAAGTCGCTCGACGATGCCGGCTGCCTTGCCGCTAACCAGATTGGCGTTACCAAGAAGGTCTGCGTCTACCTGGACGACGCCGGCGAGCCCCACGTGCTCTACAACCCCCGTCTGGTGTTTGGCCTGGGCGCCAGCAAGATGGAGGAGAGCTGCCTGACGCACGAGGAGGTCACCAAGTCCACGCGCTATATCAAGTGCAAGGTTGCCTTTGACCAGATCGTCGATGGCAAGATGCGCGAGCGCAAGCAGGACTTTGTCGGCTTCGAGGCGCAGATGATTCAGCATATGATCGATCACTGTCTTGGCAAGCTTGTCTAGGGCGACCACAGCACCGCACTTCGTCGTTTTTGGTCCGGGCGTGACATTGTTGTCATGTCCGGGCTTTTGTGTTTAGCGCCTTTTTGTTTGGTGACAATAACCTTAGCAAGAACGTAAAGCTAGGAGGCGCTATGTGCACGAGCATTCGATTTACCGATAATTCTGGCCACATGTATCTGGGCCGCAACCTCGACTGGAGCTTTGACTACGGCCAACAGGTTCGCGTGATGCCGCGCGGGTTCCACATTCCGTATTCGTTTATCGACGATGCGTCGGCGGCACACGCGGTAATCGGCATGTGCATCGATTACAAGAACTATCCCATGTTTTTCGACTGTGGTAACGATGCGGGTCTGGCTGTGGCGGGGCTCAACTTTCCCGGCTATGCCGAGTATGCCGAGGACCCTGTCGACGGCAAGACCAATATCGCGGCCTATGAGTTTCCCCTGTGGGTGGCAGCGACGTTCTCGACGGTCGATGAGGTCGAGGCCGCGCTGCGCGACACGGTGATTGTCGCCAAATCTGCCGGAGAGGGGCTGGGCGTGTCGCTGCTCCATTGGATTATCGGCGACAGCCAGCGCAGCATCGTGGTCGAGATGATGGCTGACGGCCTGCATGTATACGACGATCCGGTCGACACCCTTGCCAACCAGCCGACCTTCCCGTGGCACATGGAAAACCTGCGCACCTATATCACCGCCACAAGCGATTTTCCGCAGACGGCGACATGGCGTGGCGCCGAGCTTAAGCCCTATGGAGCCGGTGCCGGCATGCGCGGCATTCCGGGCGATTGCTATTCGCCGAGCCGTTTTGTAAAGGCGGCGTACCTCAATGCCAATTACCCGCAAAAGGAGAGCGAGACCGAAAACGTCGTTCGCATGTTCCGCTCGCTCGAGGGCGTGGTGATGATCGAGGGAGCGTCCAGGATGGGCGATGGCAAGTTCGAGAAGACTATCTATACCGGATGCTTTAGCGCGCGCACGGGCAATTATTACTACGCGATGTATGGGGATCCGTCGATTCGCTACGTGAGCCTGATGGATGCCGAGGGCGCGAGCCCCGATAGGCTCGTGGTTCCCGAGCCGCGCCGTTCGTAGCTCACTGGTCCGTTGCGACATAAAACGGCCTCGCACCTCTTATGAGATGCGAGGCCGTTGTCGTCAATGGCTGGTGGCGTGTTAGAAGTTGGCGTCGTTGAACTGGGTGCTCTCGAGTCCGTCGAGTTGCTGTTCGGGCGTATCGGCGACGCTCTCGAGCAGCTCGGTGGGATCGACGTTCATGCTCTTGCCGGCCTCGTTGCCGTTGACCAAGTCGTCCGAGAAAATGTCGACCTCCATTTCCTCGGCCTCTTCGATCTGGACCTCGAGCGGCACCTGGGTGCGCACAAGTTTGACGGCCGGGCGCATGCGGGCAAAGAGCGGTACGTACTCAATGATGATGGCCGAGTTCTCGAGACCGTACCAGCGTGCCGGGCTTCCGCAGGCGCGGCGGACGGCGTACTTGATGGCCATCACGCGGTGGTCATTGCGGTTGATGTCCGTTTCGGGGGCAAGCATCTTGCGCAGCATGCAAAAGCGGAAGTCACCTACGTTGCCGCGCGTCTCGTAGATGGAGTAGGTGTGATGTTGCGGCGGCAGCTCGCCCGATGCCATCAAGTCGCCGACGATCTGACGCAGATAGGCGTTGACGCGCTGGTTGACCTTAAAGCCCAAGTCCAGGCGCACGCGGAACAAAAAGTCCGTGCCAAAGGTCTCGACGGAATACTCGTGCGTATAGGGTTCGTCGGTAACGTGCACGTTGATGAACCAATATGCCTTGGCGCGCTTGGGGTGCTTGTCCAGGATGGAATAGAGCACGTCGCGGTCGAGTGTGAGCGGGTCGGGGCTGTTGGTGAGAAATACCAGATTGTCGGCGAGCACGGGATAGGTCTCGTCATTGCGCAGGCGATTGAGCTGGTCGATGTACTTGGAGACGGGCAGCAGAATCGTCTGCGTGCGCTCGATGGCGGTGCCGCGACGCCACACATACATAAGGCCAAACAGCAGTGCGGCCAAGAAGATCATCACATAGCCGCCGTCAAAGAACATGGTGAGGCACGAGGCGAAAAAGCACAGCTCAATGGCGCCGAAGAGCAGGGCGAAGACGCAGGCGCCCAGCTTGTGCTTGAGAATGCCGGCGATATAGCTCGTCAAAAGCGTGGTGGTCATAAGCATGGTCACGGTAATGGCGAGGCCGTAGGCACTCTCCATGCGCTCGGAGTTTTGGAACAGCAGCACGATGAAGATGCAGCCGACCCACATGATGTTATTGACGAGCGGAATATAGAGCTGACCTTTGGTGTCGCTGGGGTAGTGGATGCGCAGGTGCGGCATAAGGTTGAGGCGCGTTGCCTCGGATACCAGCGAGAACGAGCCGGTGATGAGCGCCTGTGAGGCGATGATGGCCGCCACGGCCGAAAGTACGATGGCAAAGGGGCGTAGGGGCTCGGGGAGCATCATATAGAACGGGTTGACGATATCCATCGCGAGCATCTGGGGGTTGGAGTTATTGGCGAGTAGCCAAGCTCCCTGACCCAGATAGTTGAGGATAAGGGCCGCCTTAACAAATGGCCAGGATGCATAGATGTTTGCCTTGCCCACGTGGCCCATGTCCGAGTAGAGTGCCTCGGCACCGGTTGTCGACAGGAAGACAAAGCCGAGCACCATGATGCCCGAATGGTTGATGGGCGAGAACAGGAACATAATGCCGCGGATGGGGTTGAGCGCGCGCAAGATGGACAGGTTGCCGAGCATGTTGAACAGACCGGCGCCTGCCAGGAACAGGAACCACAGCGTCATGAGCGGGCCGAAGAGCTTGCCGATTGACGAGGTGCCGGCGCGCTGCATGGCAAATAGGCCGCAGATAATGATGATGGTGATGATGATGACGTTGGTCTGGCCGTCGCCCAGCAGCGCATGGCCCCATTCGATGGTGCGCAGACCCTCGATGGCTGTGGTGACCGTGACGGCGGGGGTGAGGATGCCGTCGGCAAGCAGTGCCGCGCCGCCGATCATGGCGGGGAGAATCAGCCATGGCGCCACCTTGCGCACGAGACTGAACAGGGCGAAGATGCCGCCTTCGTTGTGGTTGTCGGCCTTCATGGCGATTACCACGTACTTGACCGTGGTCACGAGCGTCATGGTCCAGATGACGAGCGAAAGCGCGCCCAGGATCATGTCCTCGCTGACGGTACCGATGCCGCCGTTGTTGGCGACGATTGATTTCATGGTGTACATGGGGCTCGTGCCGATGTCGCCATAGACGACGCCGAGCGTTACGAGCAGCATGCCAGCGGAGAGGGGGATGGCTCCGTGCCCGCCTTGCCCGCGCTGGTCTTGGAGGTTTGCCTCCTGTTTGTTGTGTGCCACGTGGACTCCCTTAGACATCTGGCCTCTGCAAAGAGCAGCAGACCTTTATGTCATCTTTATACATATAAGAGCAGTTTGGCACATCGGGGTGTTTTAGACAATAATCCCCATCTGGGGATTATTCACGTACGCAGGTAGCATTTCGAAGCAGGGGCATATCCGCTGAATGGCTTGCTGCAATGCGATAACCGCGGACGTGCCCCTGCTTCGAAACTGAAGAGGGGGCTTTTAAGCACGTGCTGCCTGGGCGATGCCGGCCTTGGCGTTTGCGCGTTTGCCGGCGAGTTCGCAAAAAATCGCGCCGCCGATGATAAGTGCGGCGCCCATCAGGCGGATTGGTGTTATGGCTTCGCCTAAAAGGACGGCGGAGAACACGACGGCCGAAAGCGGCTCAAGGTAGCCGACGACCGCAACGGTCTGGACGGGCAGCTTGGCGACGGCACTAAAGTAGAGCAGGCAACCGATGCCGGTGTTGACGACGCCGAGCATGGCGACGGCGCGCCAATCGATGCCGGCGGCGATGCTGGGGGAGAAGAACGAGGGAGCGCCTTGGGTGACGAGTGTGAGAACCAGCGCGGTCACAAAGGCGGCGCTCACCTGGAGCGTGGAGTTCTCGAGGCCTTCGATGTGCGGCGCGCCCTTGCTGGCGATGACCATCAATGCATAGCAGAAGGCCGAGGCGATGCCGCAGGCGATACCCGCAGCGGGCATATTGCCGCCGAGACCTTGCGCTGCAATGAGAAAAGCTCCGCAGGCGACGGCGATAAAGCCGGCGATTTTGCCGCCGGTCAGCTTTTCGCCAAAGATGAGCGGGGAGAGCGCCATGACAATGATGGGGCCGCAGTAGTACAGCAGCGAGGATACGCCGACGCCGATCGTCTGGTAGGCGCGGAACAGAAAAATCCAGCTGGCGCCCAGCGCGGCTCCCGAGAGGAGGAGGGCTGCGGCTTCGCGGGGGCGAGATGGCGCCTGCAACTTATGGCGTTGGGTGATGGCGAGGATGGTGACAAGCGAGAGTGCGCCCAAAAACGTGCGTAGTAGCACGATGTCGGAGCTCGGCAGCGCGATGGCAGCGGCGATGATGCCGTTGGAGCCAAACAATAGCAATGCTGCTAAGTACGTAAACAGTCCGTTGTTCATGCGCTGACATCCCCTCTATATCCGAGCATCTTCACTATGGGTGAACTGGCTTTAGAAGAAAAGCGAATATAATGCATGGCTGACATGACAAAAGCTCATGCAAGGGTGGAGGACTGCCGTGGAAACGAATATTCAAAAGATGCAGGTGCTGCTCGAGACAGTGCGCGCCGGAAGCTTTACGCGCGCCGCCGAGCGCCTGAGCTATTCGCAATCGGGCGTGAGCCGCATGGTGGCCGATCTTGAGGCCGATTGGGGCTTTAAGGTGCTCGACCGCAGTCGCGAGGGCGTGGCTCTTTCTGCTGACGGGCGGCAGGTCATGCCGGCTGTCGAGGCGCTCTGCGAGGAATTCGTTCGCTTGCAGCGACGCGTGGATGAGATGCGTGGGCTCATGCGCGGCAAAATCTGCATCGGTACGTTTTCGAGCGTGGCGACCCACGTGCTGCCGCCGGTGATTGCTCGTTTTCGTGCCGATTATCCAGACATTGATTACGAGTTGCTGATGGGTGACTATTCAGAGATTGAACAATGGGTGGCAGAGGGCCGCTGCGATCTGGGCTTTATCCCGCATGAGCCCCGAGAAAATGGCATGACGTCGCGGTCTTTGGTGCGCGACGAGTTGATGGCGGTAGTGCCGGCAGACTCTTTACTTGCCACTGAAGAGGTCGTCTCTCTTGCCGATTTGGCCAACGAGCAGTTTATTCTGCTGGAACGCGGCACCGATGACGAGATTACGCCGCTGTTCCGTCGGGCGGGGCTGACCGTGCGCTCAAAGCTGTCGACCTGGGATGACTATGCGATTATGGCCATGGTCGAGGACGGCCTGGGCGTGAGCGTCCTTCCGGCGCTCATCTTGCGCCGCTGCCAGTTCAATGTCGCCATTCGTTCGCTCGAAGGACATCCCCATCGGCAGATCAACGCCATATATCGAACGGCCGATGTTTCACTTGCCGCCGCTCGATTCCTTGAATACCTCTAAATGAGCGCACGCCGTTGTCGCTTTGGGATAAATCTCGAGGTTTGGCTCATTTTATTTTTGAAATTGAACTTTCAAATGAGGTGCCGCGCTATACTGCTTGCTAAATTGAACCCTGGTTCAATTCGTGTTCTATAAATTGAACTTTGCCAGCAAGGAGGTTCCTGTGGCCCAAGAGACGTTTAGCGATCGCCTGCGACAGACTATGTCCGATCGCGACGTTCGCCAGTCGGACGTAATCCGCGCATCGGAGATGCTCGGCAAAAAACTCGGCAAGAGTCAGATGAGCCAATATGTGAGCGGCAAGACGATTCCGCGGCGCGATGTGGCAGAGCTGCTCGCCCGTATTTTGGAGGTCGATGTTACCTGGCTGCTCGCCGGTGACGCCGACCAAGGCGAGGAATCATCTCCCCGCAACGATTCCAAGCCCGAACACCATCCCTCAGCTCAAATTGCAAGGAGCACCACCATGCGTACTTTTTCTAAATCCACCAAGCTCGATAACGTCCTGTATGACGTGCGCGGTCCCGTCGTCGACGAGGCCGCCCGTATGGAGGACGAGGGCGAGCGCATCCTCAAGCTCAATATCGGCAACCCGGCGCCCTTTGGTTTCCGCACGCCCGATGAGGTCATTAAGGATATGCGCCAGCAGCTGCCCGACTGCGAAGGCTATTCCAACTCGCGTGGCCTGTTCTCCGCGCGCAAGGCGATCATGCAGTATTCGCAGATCAAGGGCTTGCCCAACGTTCAGATGGAGCATATCTACACAGGCAACGGCGTATCCGAGCTTATTCAGCTATCGATGAACGCGCTGCTCGACAATGGCGACGAGATTCTGATCCCCAGCCCCGACTATCCGCTCTGGACGGCGTGCGCAACCCTTGCCGGCGGTCATCCCGTGCACTATCTGTGCGATGAGCAGGCGGATTGGTATCCCGACCTGGAGGATATGGAGTCCAAGATCACGAGCGCGACCAAAGCCCTCGTCATCATCAACCCCAACAACCCCACGGGCTCGGTCTACCCGCGCGAGGTGCTCGAGGGCATCGTCGAGGTTGCACGCAGGCATCAGCTGATGATCTTTGCCGATGAGATCTACGACCGCCTGTGCATGGATGGTTACGAGCACGTCTCGATTGCCTCGCTCGCTCCCGATCTGCCCTGCGTCACCTTTAGCGGCCTTTCCAAGTCGCACATGATCGCGGGCTATCGTATTGGCTGGATGGTGCTTTCGGGCAACCAGCGCTGCATGAGCGACTTCATCATGGGCATTAACATGCTCTCCAACATGCGCCTGTGCTCCAACGTGCCGGCTCAGTCGATCGTTCAGACGGCGCTCGGTGGCCATCAGTCCGTCAACGACTACATCCGCCCCGGCGGCCGTGTCTACGAGCAGCGCAACTTTGTGTATGAGGCGCTCAACAAGATTGACGGCATCTCGGTGGTTAAGCCGCGTGCGGCGTTCTACATCTTCCCCAAGATGGATGTGAAGAAGTTCAACATTACCGATGACGAGCAGTTCGCCCTTGACCTGCTGCACGAGAAGAAGATCCTGATCACGCGCGGCGGCGGCTTCAACTGGGCTGAGCCCGACCACTTCCGTATCGTGTACCTGCCGCGCATGGAAGTGCTCAAGGAGTCCCTCGAAGACCTCGCCGACTTCTTCGACCATTACCGCCAGAGCTAGTGGGATAGAAGTTCCGCACTATGAAAAGCTCCCTGCAGTTGTTTTGCTGCAGGGAGCTTTCTTGAATCGGCGGAACTAAATAACGATTCCGCAACAGTGGTCGATTTCGTGTTGGATGATCTCGGCGGTGTAGCCCGAGAAGTTTTTGATGCGGTGGACGAAGTTCTCGTCCAGATACTCCACCTTAATGCGCCGATAGCGGGTGCAGGGGCGCTCGCCGGCAAGCGAGAGACATCCTTCGCTCGTCTGATAGGCATTGACCTGCTCAAGAATTTGCGGGTTGTACATCAGGAGCGCCTTGCTGCCGTCCTTTACGCAGATGATGCGTTTGCGCACGCCGATCATATTGGCGGCGAGGCCCACGCACTCGTGCTCATGCTCATGGAGCGTATCCAGGAGGTCCTGCCCGGTCACGGCGTCATCGGGGCCCGCGTCTTCGGAAGGCAGGCGCAAAAAGAACTCGGATTTCATGATGGGCTTAATCATGGCGGGCTCCTCATGTCTTATGCTTTCGTGGACTTTTAATAATAGCGCGGAAGGAAAGCTGCGCGTCCGCGTTACAATCTTTCGACGTTGGACCATGTTGTCGGATCCGTCGCGTGCGGCGTCTGACGTAAGTCTAGGGCTCATGCTCGCCCTGGACTGTTCCTCTGGGGCGATGTGACTGTTGTTCCAAGAGGAAGGAAATGCATGGGGAGCAAATCTCAGCAACAAGTTCAAGCAACGCCATCGGCCACTTCGGCGTTTCTCGTCGTAATGTATATTGCAGCCTTTGTTGCCGCGTTTAACGAGAACATCATTAACGTGGCACTGCACGATATCATGGCGGCCTTTTCGGTGAGTGCCACCACGGCGCAGTGGCTAGTTTCGGGCTACATGATCGTGACATCGATCTTTACGGCCATCATGGCCTATCTGTCCGGTCGTTTCTCGACGCGCAAGCTGCTGTTTTTCGCATGCGGATGCATGGTCGCCGGCGAAGTCCTGTGCCTGGTCGCCCCGTCGTTTGCCGTTTTGCTGCCAAGTCGTATTTTGCAGGCTGCGGGATCGGGTATCTTGTTTCCGCTCATGATGAATGTGGTGCTATCTTGTGCTCCGCGCGAGAAGCTCGGTCTGTACCTGAGTCTGGGCGGTGCCTGCATTACGCTAGGGCCGGCGTTTGGACCCGTGATCAGCGGTCTTATGTGCACGTTGTTTGGCTGGAGAGCGGTGTTCGTAGTGCCGTTGGTGGGCGGCATTGCGGTCGCCGCGGCGGCAGCAAAGCTCGTTCGGAATGTCGGAGAGCGCTCGAACACCACGCTTGATATTCTGTCGGTTGTTTTGCTCGCTGCCGGCATTACGGCGTTCGTGTATTCCGTAGGCGAGTTCTCGACCAATGTGATGGCCGGTATCGTGGCGCTTTTCGCCGCTGTTGTGGTGCTCGGCCTGTTTGCGGTTCGTCAGCTCAAGCTCGAGCATCCGGTGCTTAACGTGCGTCCCATGGCGAGCGTTCGTTTTTGGCCTGCATGCCTGCTTGTGGTGGTGTCGATGATGACGACGTTCTCGATGAGCGTTTTGTTGCTGCTCTATTTTGAGGGCGCATACGGCATGACCGCACTTGTCGCGGGTTTGCTCATTTTGCCGGCGATCGCCTGCAACGCCGTGACCTCGATTGTGGGCGGACGCGTGATGGATGCCCGTGGTGCGTGGCCGCTGCTGCCGGTCGGCTTTGCCCTGATCGCTGTGGGGCAGACGGCAATCTCGATGACCGCGGCAAGCATGAACATCGGCGTTGTCGTGCTGCTGACCGTTGTGGTGTATGCTGGCGTCGGTTTGGTACTGAGCCCCTCGCAGACCGCCGGTTTGGAGACGCTTCCCGCCGCTGAGCATCCTCACGGAACGGCATTGCTTAACACGTGGAACATGATTGCCGCGTCGTTTGGTTCGTCGCTGTTTATCGGCCTGCTTTCGAGTTCTGCGGTGGCTGCTGGCGCCGCGGGCGTTGCGTCGGACGTTGCCCAGGCGATAGGATTTGCAGCCGCCGTGCGCGTGGCGGCCGTGATTGCCGTTGTCGGGTTCGCGGTGTCGCTGGTGTACGCTCGCCGCGAGTCGCACATGTCGCATTAATGTGTGCACATAGATTCTGCAGCTAGATTGGATGGCGACACCATAAACTAATGGACGTTTTGCCGAGAGGCATGAATGTATAAAGCGCAAAGAGTGCGCGACGGGCCCCGCGAATGGGGCGATGATGCCCGAGAGGGCCAAGAAGGAGTCTCATGTCTGAGAACGAAGAGATCATGAACGAGACCGAGAACGAGACCATGGCTGCCGAGGTCGAGGCAGTCGAGACCGTGGAGACCGAAGCTGCCGAGGTTGAGGCTGCTGACGAGGTTTCCGCCGAGGAGGCCGAGGTTGTCGAGGCCGCCGCTGATTACGATGACGAAGAGCTGATGGACAAGATGCAGAAGGCCGCCCGCCTGCTGCGCAGCCGTCGCTTTGCTATTTCCAAGGAGGAGGAGGCCAAGGCCGAGCGCATGGCGAACATCGAGCGCGCCATCAAGCTTCTTGACCTCAAGCCCAAGATGGAGCAGAAGGAAATGTCCGACTTGCTGGGTATGCGCCTTCGTGAGCTCGATGGTCTGATGGCCGAGGCCGAGGCTGCCGACCTGGTCGGCCGCATCGACGACGCCGAGGGCGATATGCGCAAGATCGTCGTCTTTGCTGCCGAGGATGCCGCTGAGGGCCTGGTCGAGCTTGCCAACAAGAAGGAGAAGCTCCTGCCCGAGCTTTCTTACGAGGAGGCCACCGAGCTGATGGCTGCTCTCGATAAGGTCATCGCTCCGCTCGTCGCCATGGGCCTGGACGAGGACCGCGGTCCTCGCGGCGGCCGTGACGATCGCGGTGGCCGTGGCGGCGACCGTGGCGGTCGCGGCGGCTTTGGCGATCGCGGTGGCCGTGGTGGTGACCGCGGCGATCGCGGTGGCCGTGGCGGCTTTGGTGACCGTGGCGGCGACCGTGGCGGTCGCGGCGGCTTTGGTGGCAACCGTGGTGGCTATGGCGATCGTGGTGGCAGCCGTGGCGGCTTCGGCGGCAACCGTGGTAACGACCGCGGCGGTCGCGGTGGCGATCGTGGCGGCCGCAACGGTGGCGGCTTCCGCGGCAACCGTTTCTAGGGGTTACGCGGTTTTACCAAACCGCGTAACTAGTTGACGCTGCAAACCCGCCAGAGCGGCAATCTGCCTTTCAACTTCGGCGGCATGACCAGAAGGTCCATGCCGCCTCGTTTCAAGGCACCTTGCTCGCTCTGGCGGGTTTTCGCTGCCGGTACCAAGACATCGGCGTTGCCTTGATCCAAACCTACCAAAAGGGGACAGGTTTATTTTGGTCGGTTTTAT
>CABTZM010000033.1 GCA_902489295.1 uncultured Collinsella sp. | reverse complement strand
GGTGAGCCCGCCTGCATCGCCACGGTGCTGCGCAACAACCTACGCTACGACAACTACGAGATCCTGGAGAACGACTACGGCATCTCGCTGCGTGAGCTTGTCGCCTTTGCCGATGCCACCTACACCGCCGGTGAGTCCATCACCCCGCTGATCAAGGCCATCAACGTGCTGCTCTTTAAGCTCGAGGGTCAGATTATCCAGCGCCATCCCGAGTTCGACATGACCGACCGCCTGTTACTCGACAAGATCGACCACGACACCGGCACGGTCACGCTCGCCGACGGCAGCGTGTGGCCGCTCACGACCAACGACTTCCCCACCGTCGACCCGACGGACCCCTATACGCTCACGCCCCAGGAGCAGCACATCATCGACAAGCTCGTGTCCGAGTTTGTCACCGCCGATCACCTGCATCGCCATATCGATTTCCTCTATTCCCACGGCTCGATATACAAGGTCGCCAACGGCAACCTGCTGTTCCATGGCTGCGTGCCGCTCAACGAAGACGGCACCTTTAGCAGCATGAACTGCCTGGGCACCTGGCACGCTGGCCGCGATTATCTCGATTTTTGCGACCACATCGCCCGCCGCGCCTGGCGCGTGGGCGACCGCGACGCTCTCGACTGGATGTGGTACCTGTGGATTGGCTTTAACTCACCCGCCAGCGGACGCCTGGTGCGCACCTTTGAGCGCGCCTATATCGCCGATAAGAGCACCTGGGTCGAGCCGATGGACCCGTACTTTACGCTTACCAAGTCGCCCTCGGTCTGCGATGACATCATGCGCGAGTTTGGCGTCGCGCCCATGGCATGCTCACCGACCGGTCACATCATCAACGGCCACACGCCCGTCAAGACCACCAAGGGCGAGCAGCCCATCCGCGCCGAGGGCAAGCTGCTGGTCATCGATGGCGGCTTCTGCCGCGCCTACCACCCCAAGACGGGTATCGCCGGCTATACGCTCATCTCGAGCTCGCGCGGCTGCCGCCTCAAGTCGCACCGGGCCTTTACGACGGTTGCCGAGGCACTCACGCGCAACGTGGACATCGAAAGCGAGACCAACCGTTTTGACCAAGCAGACCGTCGCCGCATGGTGAGCGACACCGATTCCGGAGCCAAGATCCGCAGCCAGATCCAAGACCTGCGCCAGCTGCTCGATGCATATAGAAACGGTGCTATCGAGGAGCGCGCCTAGCACCACCCGTGGGGATTGGCTAAACTTGCTGAGTTTGTCATCCCCGCGGCGCCCCGGCGCCACCATAAGGCAGGTACCATGCAAAAGCTCCTTGCGCAGATCATGAAATTTGGCGTCGTCGGTGTCATTGCCACGGTTATCGACTTTGGCATTATGAATCTGCTCCACTACGGTCTGGGCCTCAACATCCTAATCGCCAATACCAGCGGCTTTATCGTCTCGCTCATCTTTAACTACCTCGCAAGCATGAAGTACGTGTTTGCGCACAAGGAAGGCATGAGCCGCCGCCGCGAGTTCATTATCTTTGTCGTGCTGTCCGTGATCGGCCTGGCACTCAACGACGGTATCGTGTTGACACTCAACGCCGGCCTGGGGCTCGAGGCCAATATCGCCAAGATTTGCGCCACCGCGCTTGTCATGGTCTACAACTTTGTGACCCGAAAGATCTTCCTGGAAGGCGACGAGACCAAGTAACTCGCAACCTTACAGCTTTACAATGCCCACAGATGACGCGCGTCGAGCGCTGTGTTGTTCGTGGGCATTGCTCGTTTACGGGCAAATTTTCAACGTTTGCGGATTAGCACTTGATAATTTGGCGAGTTCATATAGTTCTTGGCAAAGACCTTACGTTTCCCTTGCAAAAGCTCTAAAGTATCCTCTGCTCGATTCATCAACGCATTGGATGTGATTACGTGCGCAAGGCGCTGGCACAACCTCATACCAAGCAGTTCCTCAAGTTTGCTGTCGTGGGACTTATCTCCTTTGGCATCGACTGGGGTATGCTCATTGCGCTCGTCGAGCTCTTCCACCTCGACTTTTTGATGAGCACCACGATTTCGTTTGTCACTTCGGTCGTGGTCAACTACTGGCTCAGCATGAAGTACGTGTTCGACCATCGCGAGGGCATGAGCCGCAAGCGCGAGTTCACGATTTTCACCATCCTGTCGGTGATTGGCCTGGGCCTCAACGACCTATACATGTTTGTGGGCGTCACGTTTTTGAGCATCGGCTACCAGGCCATGAAGGCTATCGCCACGTTCTTGGTCACCTGGTACAACTACTTTAGCCGCCGCTTCTTCCTCGAGGGCGCAAGGTCGTAGATTGCCGAACATATGCTTGAACGCAAAACCGGCTGGGGCATCACGTTCCAGCCGGTTTTTTGTTTGCCGAGGACGCGTGTGAGACGGGCTTCAGTGCCGAAATGGGACGCGCTTTCCCAATGGCCATCGAACCGGAAACTGCATCCCAGAATTCACCTCCAGAGCGGGACGCGCTTTCCGGTTGAACATCGATTGGGAAACTCCGTCCCATTCGCAGTAAAAACGGGCGGCCCGGATGTTTGTCCGAACCGCCCGTTTGGTGCGATATGTCGAGGCTCCTAGCCCGTCACGTAATACCAGACCACGTTGTCGCCATTGGAGAGAACGTAGTTGCTGCAGGCCGTCATGGGCGTTGCGCCATTAACGGAGTACATCCAGCCGCTCGTGCCGCCGTACTGCTTTTCGGCCAAGCCGCCGATAGCCGCAACATACGTGCCGTACGACGAGCCGTGCGCATTTACGGAAAGGCCCAACGCGCACAGAGCGTCGTAAACCGTGGCGCCCTCGTTGAAGGTGAACGTACCGCCAGACGAGACAGGATTGCCCACGGCGCTCGAAGTGACCGAGACCGTCACGGTAACGTAGCTCGGCTCCTGAGAGGTGCCCTGGTCGCCCGCAGAGGCATTGCCGTTATCGGGAGCGGCGGAGGATCCACCCGACGCGACAGAGGTTCCAGACGATGAGCCGGTTCCGCCAGACGCTGTCGAATTCTGAGAAGTCGACTGGTTGCTGTCGATCTTTTTATGACCAGCCCCTTTTTCGCCGGACTTCTTGCCGTCCGAGTTTTTGTCCGATTCCTTGTTTGAAGACTCGGAATCGTCCTTGGCGTCGTTCGAACCCTTGGGCTCGTCTTTTGCATCATTCGAAGATTTGGAATCCTTGGAACTGGCCTCGCCCGAAGTCGTAGTCGAGCCAAACCCCTTGGTGTCCTTGGCGACGACGCTCTCCCCCGTCACGGCCTGAACGATCCAGTCAATGGACCAGGCGCCGCTCTCGGAAGGATGGACGAAGCCCAGCGATATGACAATCAGCGCAACGCACGCGGCAGTCAGAACGCCAAGAAGCGCCTTCCGTCGAGGGGCGGACGCCGCCGAAGCGGCGCCCTGTTGCTTTGAATCGTCGAACTGAATGAACGAGGAATCTGGTTGCTTGGGGTCAGCGTCCTTGGATTTATTGGACACAGCCCTCACCTACCGACGTTTGGTGAACACGAACACGCCGACGATGGCGAGACCGATGACGCCGGCGGCAACGCCAACAATGGCGAGCGGGTTGGTGCCAGTCTCCTGCTCGGAAGCACTAGAGGACTTCTTAGCAGTGGTCGTGGAAGCAGCACCCGTATCGGACTTGGAATCGGACTTCTTGTCGGACTTCTTGTCGGACTTGCTGTCCTTCTTGTCAGACTTCTTGTCAGACTTCTTCTCGTCCTTCTTATCGGACTTATCGGAGTCCTTCTTGTCGGACTTGTTGTCCTTGGTCTCGGTCTTGGTCGACACCGTCGTCTTGGTCGTCGGCTTATGACCCGGGGCGACAGCGCCGCCCTTCGAGCCGGAGCCGGAACCCGTGCCAGTGCCAGCGCCAGTGCCGGAACCAGTACCGGTACCAGAACCGCCGCCGCCATTCGAACCAGCGCCGCCATTACCGCCAGGGTTAACGGCATTCTTGGTCCACTTGGCATACAGCGTCAGATCGGCCGTCACCGGCGTGCTAAAGTCATACGCCTGCGTGCAAGCCTCATCGGTATACCAACCGCCGAAAGTGTAGCCATCGCGCGTCGGATCGGCCGGCTTGACCAGCTTGCCATCGGCCGTAGCAACAAACTTAGTGTCGCAAGCAGACCCGCCGTTGGAGTTAAAGGCAACCGTCCAAGACTCGACAGCTCCAAGTTTAAACAGCGTGCCCGAATCATTAATGTAGTAGAGATTGCCAGAAGCATCGGCAATGACCGGAGAGTCACAGTACTGGTAATGGCCAGCCGCATCATAAATCTGCGTCGCCTCTGCATCGCCGAGCGTATAGCGATACACGCCACCACCAGCAGAGTAGTTGACGTAATCCTTGCTATCCGCGCTGTTAACGGTGAAGTACACATAGGTCTTGCCGCCCTGAACACTCACCAGCGGAGTAGCAGCAATACCGTTGAGGCCAGCCGGCAGCGCCTTGCCGTCGGCAGCAGCGACCATCGTGGTCTTACCCGTCTTCAGGTTATAGAGAACCAGAGCAGAGCCAGTAGCCGTCTGTCCGCCGACAATCAGATTGTCACCAGACACCGCAGGGGCGCTCAGATTATTCGTAAGGCCCAGATCAACCGTCTTCTGTGCGCTCAGCACACCCTTCGCCGAAAGCGAAATCACATGGAGCTTTCCGTCGTGCGTCATCTGATAGAAGGTCGAACCATTGGACGGATCGGCAATGCAATCGGCATTTGCGACAGCGCCGAGCTCCATGGTCGAAACGACATCGCCCGTCGTCTTATCAATGCACTTAAGCGTACCCGCGCTCGTAGGAACGATGGCATACTTATCCGTCAAAGCCGCACCAGTCCAGTAATAGCCCTCGGTAGGGTCGATGTTCTGCCAAGAAACTTCGCCCGTGGCAATCTTAATGCGTGCAAAGGAGCCGTTGCCGTAGGTCGCGTTGTAATTCTCGTCATACGAAATATCGACCGAGCCTACATAGACGTACTCGCCGTCCGAAACGACGGTGCAGGAGCTCTGCGTCAAATCCGTCAAACCAGGCGTCAGCCACTTGCAGATCAGCTTGTCTGCAGTAATCGCCTGGACCGCACCGCCGTTGAGCGGAACGATGATAAGGCCATTGGTATAGATCGGACGAGAGGTATAGCTCACCTTGGAGGCAAGCGGCGCAGAGGCAACCTTTTTGCCCGTGGACGAATCGATCTTAATGAGCTCGTTCTCGGTCGCGATGTACACAAAACCGTTAGCGATGACAGGTTCGCTGCAGTTGGCATACTGCTGGCCAGACTCGGCCTTCCAATCGAAGGCCCACTTGAGACCGGCGGCCTGCGCAGGCGTCTTGGCATCCGTTACGGTCGAACCGTTGCCGCTGTTGCCGTAGCCGGCCCACTCGGCATCCCAATCAGGAGTCGTCGCGCTCGGGTCCACGACAATCTTGTCGGGATCGGGCATGGGCGATTTATCAGTTGTATAGGCAAGCGTAACCTTATCGTCGCTCTTGAGCGTAATCTGATTGGCGCAGAGTAAGGAGGGCTCTCCATTGATATACAGATGCCAATATTTATTGGTCGCAGCATCCCAGACATACGGCTTGTGATCGAACGGCGAAGTAATGGAATTCAGGAACCAGTATGCACCGCTCTGGGAGGCGTTGTAATCAACGCTCTTCGCCTTCAGAACCGTCTCAATAAGGTCCTGGGCCGTAGAGCCTTCGGGCAGAGAAACATTGCTTGCCGAGCCCCAGCGAGTATTGTTGCCGTTGGCATCGGGACCGATAACATCGACGGACCCAAGAACCTGACCGGGGAGGGCATCGGCGTCAGCACCATACATAAAGGTGACGGCGTCACCCTCCTGGAGCTTGTAGGCACCGGCGCCAACGTCGGCGAACTTGCCATTTACGTAGAAGCGCCAATAGCTATTAGTCGCAGCATCCCAGCCATAGGACTTACCATCGAACGGCGAAGTAATACCGTTGAGGAACCAGCCCCAAGGCGATTCGCCAGCATCGAGAGTAAGGCCGGTCTGCTCAAGGAGATCCTTGGCAGTAGAGCCTGCCTTGAGACTCGCCTGGCCCGTCGAGGCCCAAACCTGCTGCTTGCCGTCCTTGCCCTTACCGAGGACCTGAACGGAAGCATGGACGGAATCAGAGGGCAACTGGTCGCCCCAGCCACCGTAGAACCACGTAACGGTATCGCCAGCATGAATGGTGACATTGTCTGCCGTGAAGTCGCTCGACTTGCCGTTGATGAACAGCTGCCAATAGGTCGAATAATCGAGCGGCGTACCCAGCTCAACGCCGTTGTACTTAAGGCTCAGAATGAAGGAGCCCGCAGCAACGGCGTCGATGTCATTCGCCTCGAGCGCGACCTTCGTAAGGTCAAGTGCGCTCGAGCCGGACGTCACCACATACTGCGCGTTATCGACCCAAGTCTGAGTCTTGCCCTGGGCATCGCGACCAATGACGGTCACATTTGCGGCAAGCTGGTCCTTAACGACAGGGGACGAGCTACCAGCCGTATAGGCAAACTCAATCTTCTGCCCCTGGGTGAGCTTGACGCTGCTCGCGCCAACCGAGGAAGACGCGCCATCGACAAACAGCTGCCAGAAGGCATAAGTCGTCGGATCGTAGGCAAGCGTGCGGCCATCGCTCGGGGATGTGATGCTTTTGAGGTAGAACCCGTATGCCGTGTTCGGATCGTAGTCCGCCTTGAAGCCCGTCTTCTCCTGCAGCTTAATGAAGGCATCCGCAGCCGTCGCGCCCTCGTCGAGCTTGAGCTGCGTAGGTGCCACCCAGGTCTGAGCCTTGCCGTCGGCATCGGTGCCGATAATCGAGAACGAGACCTCGACTTGCTTCTTGGCGACATCGCCGGTTTCTGTCGGGCTCTCCGTCTGGACGGCAGCCACGGCGGCAGATCCTGCTTGGCCAGCGGATGCCGTCGAAGACTGCTCGCTCGCGGTAGGGTTCTCCCCCGTCGCCGAGCCCTCGTCGCCAGTTGCCGCCTCTGTAGTGGCGGCACTAGCTGCAGGCGCGCCCTCGGAATCCGAAACCTCGGCCTTACCCTGGTCGGCAGCACCGTCCGCGGCCCCCGTGCCCTCACTCGGTGTCGCAGCCTGAGCCACAGCCTCGGCAATGCCCTCGGCGCCCTCGGCCCACAGCTGAGCCGGCGTGGTGCCAAAGGCCATCGCGAAGGCCAGGAATGCCACCAGGCCGCGCTTGGCTACGCCGCGCGCAATTGCGCCACGGCGATGCGAGACGCGCTGGCGCTCGTCCACAAACATATCCATTTGCCTCCCATTGTCTGTACTTGGAGCGTTGCCTTGAGGTTGCCCCACGTCATCGCGCATGTTGCGCTCGAGTTCCCCCATCGGGGTCCCCCTTCCCTCCAGAGCCCTATGCACACCGGCGGCATACGCCGCAGCCGCATGCAAGATGGGAGGCGATCCGACTTAACCTTAACGACTCGGGCACGTCGTCCGATCTGCGACGCGAACATCCCGAGCCAAGAGGAATTACGGTTACTGGTACAGCCGGGGACTTGCACCCCAATTCTCCCAAACGCGCAGGTAAACCGCGCATTCATGCGTCTCCGCACCACCATCTAGGCCATCGATTATTACCGTCAAAATGGTATCACGCAAAAGGGCCTCGCACGCAGGCGAAGCCCAAGGTAAAAGCTATTGTTTACGATAGGAAAATGCGGTGACGGTCGCGGCCTCTAGTGCTTGCCGCCGTGACTGTTGAGCCAGATATTGCGGCCCAGCATAAGCGCCAGCACCAGTGCGCTGACGTAGCCCATAAAGCCAATGACCGGGATACCAAACACAACCGGCTCGATGCGCGCGTAGTACACCACCGACGAGCCGATAAACAGGCCGGCAATCACAATTGCCATCGACATGCGGTCGATAATTCCACCCAGCTGTCGCAGCGCCTTATCGCTGCTCATGATCTGCGTGTTCACCTTAAGCTGGCCGCGCGTGAGCATGCGCGACGCCAAGCCCAGATACTCGGCCGCCTCGAGCGAGCCTTTTGCTGCGCGATAGCTGCTCGCGGCAAGATCGCGCCCCATTTCGCGGACGCGCACATAGGTGCTCTTCTCGTTTTTGATGTGCGTCTGGATGATCTGGATCATGTTGACGTTGGGCATGTACTCGGTCAGCAGGCCCTCGAGCGTCACCATGCCACGGGCGAACATCGTCACCACACTCGGCAGCTCAACGTCATTTTTGCGTGCCAGATTGAGCAGCGAGGTCAAAAACTCGCCGATATCCAGGTCCTTAAGATCAAGACCCGCAAAGTCGGCGACGATAAAGTCCAAATCGGACAAAAAGGCCGAATGGTCGAGCTCGGCCGAGTCGCCGCGCGTCACGGCAAAGCGCATGAGCGAATCCTTGAGCTTGGGCACGTCGCCCTCGGCCACGGCAAAGATCATATCCTTGACGATGCCGCGGTCATGGCTCGACATGCGCCCGACCATGCCCAGGTCAATAAAGTAGACAATGCCGTCCTTGAGGATAATGTTTCCCGCATGCGGGTCGGCATGGAAAAAGCCGTCGTCGAGCACCTGCGTCGAGTAGTCCTCGACGATCGCCGAGCCGATCTTTTCCAGGTCATAGCCCTCAGCTACCAGGCGCTCGGGATCGGCAATCGAGATGCCGTCAATGTAGTCCATGACCACGACGTGTTCGGTGCAAAGGTCCAAGTAGGATTTGGGACACGACACGCCATGCACGCTTTTGTGGAAGTCATAGAAATCGTTGAGGTTTTTGGCCTCGGCCAAAAAGTTGGTCTCCTCGCGAAACGAGGCCCACAGCTCCTCGACGACGGCGTGTAAGTCAACAAACTGGTCGGTGTTGACGAACTTGGAAACGATGCGCACCACCGAACGGATGATGTCGATGTCCTGCGCCATGCCCTGTTGCGCGCCGGGACGCTGCACCTTAACGGCCACGTCCTCGCCCGTCACCAGGCGGGCACGGTGTACCTGCGCGAGCGACGCGCTTCCGAGCGGGTTGGGGTCGATCGCGTCGAACATCTGCCCCAAGCGCTGGCCGTACTCCTCTTCTAGACAGCGGAGCACTACCTCATACGGCACCGGCTCCACGTCGGAGCGCAGGCGACGCAGCTCGTCGCAAAACCGCTGCGGCAAAATCTCGGAACGGTTAGCCAGAATCTGCCCCATCTTGACGAACATGGGGCCGAGCTCTTCGAGCAGACGGCGCAGGCGCACCGGCGTGAGGTTGTCCCACACGCGATACTTTTTGATCAGGCAAACAATCTGCCCAATGCGCTCACGACGACCTGCCGGCGTGAGTTGGTATTCCTCGTCCGGCGCCATCGCGTCGGGCTCTTCGGGGACCATATCGACAGCGCGCGGCTTCTTGCGAGCGCCCGAGACGGCGGCATCGACCTCATCGACAACCGCCGCCTCGTCACCCAAGGGATCTAGATTGTTGTAATCGGTAGTGGAATCTGCCATCTGCGCTGCTACTCGGCCTCTTCGGTGTCCCCTGCATCGTCGGGCTCAACGGACTCGACGGGCACCGAGGTCACGTTGTCCTCGACCGAATCGACGATATCGCGCACATGAGCCAGGAAGGCCGTGCGCTCGGGGGCGGTCATAACGCGGACGCGAGCCAGGATGAGCTCATCGAGCACGCGCTGGGCCGCAGTCTCGCCCTGCATGCCCAGGCGCTCGGTCAGGTCGGAGATGGTGCCACCCGCCTGCTCGAACATATCGGACACGCTGCGGGCGATATCGGGGGTGCCGGCATCCTTGCGGACCTGCTCGCCCTTGGTACCGAGGTCGTCGAGGACCTTCTTGCCGCCCTCGACGGCAACGGCGGCGGCACCGAAGCCCACGTTAATGGCGCCGTTAACAAGCTGATCGAGTTTCATAACCATGGTTGGCTCCAATCATGAACAACTGCATTGGCCTTCTTGTACCCAAGATTGAGTGAACGACACAAAATCGTTTTACCGCCAAGATAGAAATCGAGCGGGGCAAAGCCTTTGACGGCGTTTGCCCCGCTCGTTCGCTGCAATACGGCTTTTACCTAATGTTGTCGTTCATCGCGAAAGAGTTCTTCATGGCGCAGCTCGTGGTGTAGAGCACCTTGCCCAACAGGGCATCGGTCTCCACGCGCATGAGCTCGGCAAAGGCCTCGTTGGCGCGGGCGAGCTCGGCGGGCACTTCGGCCTCGGGCAGCGTGGCTACGACAGCGTCAACGTCGTGAATCTGCTTGTGGCCCATGCCGCCGACCTTCTCCTGGTAGTCCTCCACGGCGCGACCGCACTCATGGAAACGGACGTCGGCCAGGGCGCCGATCAGGCGGTTGGCCCAGTAGAAGTTTTCGGACGTTACGCGAGCCTGCGTGTCGGCATAGTACTCGGGCATGGTCTCGACGTTGGCGTACAGCGGAACCAGCGCGTTAAACGAGTTGGAGCCAAAGGCCATCCACTGCACGGCGCGGTAGGCCGGCTGCGCATAGGGGCGCAGCTGCAGCACGGCGAGCTGGCTGTTACGGTTGATGCCGATGGGACGATAGGCGCCGCGTGTGGCGGGCGTACCCTTGCTGCCGTAGCAGTCGTACTCCGTGCCCTGGTAGTGGCTCGAAAGCACGTACTTGATGTCCTCGATGGTCACCTTGCGCTCAGGCACGCGGCTCCAGGGGATGTCATCGCTCTCGGGCGTGTAGTCGGCCTCGGGACCGTCCCACACATCGCTGGGGTTAAGGCAGCGCTGCATATACCAGGCGCGCGGCGTGTTGTAGACGTGGTCGCTGTCGCTGTGCGAGCCAAAGGCCTCGCGCGGGTTGAAGACCGCGGCCGGACCGTCGCCCTCGACGCCCAGCGTCAGGTCCAGATGCCACTCGGCCATCCAGGAGCGCAGGTCGGCGGAGCACATGTGGTCGGCCTGGGCGCCCTCGGCGTCATCCAGGTCAAAGCTATCGATACCCAGCTGGTTGGGCATGGTCACATAAGCGTCATCGGGCACGCGCTTGGCGATCCAGTGGTGACCGCCGATGGTCTCGAGCCACCAGATCTCGTCCACGTCGCTAAAGGCGATGCCGTTGTTCTCGTAGGTGCCATAACGCTCGAGCAGGTCACCCAGAATGCGTACGCCGTCGCGGGCGGATTTGGCATATGGCAGCACCAGGGTCACCATGTCCTCCTCGCCCAGACCGCCGGGCTGCGCCGGAACATAGCCGTCCTCGCCCTCGTTGCCCTTGGCGGGCACGTAGTCGACGAGCGGGTCGGCGCCGCGAACGCGCTCGTTGGTGGTGAGCGTCTCGGTTGCGGACATGCCCACATTGAGCTCGTTGAAACCGGCCTCGGCCCAGATGCCGTGGCCCGGGACAACATCGGGGACGCTCGTGTAGCGTATGGGGTTATCGGGCAGCTCAACGGTCAGGTGACTCAGGACGCTCGTGTAGACGCGCGGCTGCTCGTCGGGATGCACCACGCGCATGCGCTTGGGCTCAAACACCCCGTTGGACGAGTCCTCGTTGCGAGCAACCAACGTCGACCCGTCGTAGCTCGCGTTCTTACCAACCAAAATCGTTGTGCACGGCATGCGCATCCTCCTTGAGCGAAGAAATCAAACGATAACAGTGTATCGCTTCGGCGCAAAAAGGGTGAAGCCGCGGCGCTGGCAACCCCTGTGGTCAAAAAATGCCAAATGTGAGTACTGTCACCAATTTAGTAACATCAATTTTGCTACGTATGGGTGTCAAAAGTCTACATTTGTTCAAAAATTAGATGATGTAATTCCTCATAGGTCCAATAAAATAGGCTCTTTATCGATAATAAATATCGTTAGAGAGCCTATTTGACCTAAAGAATATGTGACTATCTTGGCAACAGTACTCATATTTGGCATTTTTTGTCCACGGGGTATAGAGCTAACCCCTCAAACAGCCCAAAACGCCTATTTCGATGCGCGCTCCGCCGCCTCGATCACGTGTTTGGCGAGGATCGCCGTCGTCACAGCGCCCACGCCGCCCGGCACGGGCGTGATGGCGTTAACAACCGGCTCCGCGGCATCAAAATCGACGTCCCCGACCAGCTTGCCAGCGGCCTCGTCCCAATTAATGCCAACATCGATGATCGTCTGGCCCTCGCGAACCGCATCCACGCCAATCGTACGCGCGCGTCCAACAGCGGCAACCACAATGTCGGCAGCACGGCACTCGGCAGCAAGGTCGCGCGTATGCGTATGGCACGTTGTCACAGTCGCATTGTGCGCCGTAAGCATGGCGGCAACAGGACGCCCGATCACCAGCGAGCGACCGACAACCGCGACCTTGGCCCCATCCAGCTCAACGCCGTAATGATCCAGCAAAGCAAGCACGGCTTCGGCTGTGCAGGGGGCAAAACCCTCGCCGCGCCCCGAAAGCGTGGTGAGCAGCGAAGCCGGCGTCATGGAGTCAACGTCCTTGGCAGGATTGAGTGCCGCGGCAACCGAATCCTCGTCAAGGCCGGCGGGCAGCGGGCGAAACATCAGACAGCCATGAACAGACGAATCGGTATTGATGTCCTCGATGGCCGCCAACAGCTCGTCCTGCGAAACATCGGCGGAAAGCAAAACGCGGCGAGCTTCAATGCCAACCTTCTCGCAGCGCTTGAGCGCACCGCGCTCGTAGGATAGGTCGTCCTCGCGTTCACCCACACGCACGATAGCCAACGTCGGAACAACGCCGCGCTCGCGCAGGACTGCGCAGCGAGCAGCGAGCTCCTCGGTCAAAGCGCGGGCAACGGGAGCACCCTTCAGCAGTTCAGCCATGGCTATCCTCTCTTCCTTGCAGCGTCGGCGGCGCGGCGAGCCAGCGCATCGGCGCGCGGCAACCACGTGTCGAGTAACTCATCACACGCCGTCTCGAGCTCCTCGGCGCGCGCCCGGTCTTTCATGGATGTGGTGTTGGCGAAGAGCGTCAGGCTCGCGCCCTGCATGGCGGCGCGGCAGAACACAGCGCCGCATGCCACATCGGACAGCAGCTGGCGCGAGCCCTTATCGGCCATGTCCTCGAGCAGCGCCAGCGCGCGCCCGCAGGCATCCATGATTCGATACGGAGGCATGGCCGCCACGTGCAACGCATCTTGAATCGCCGCGGGTCGAGCCGGATCATCGCGCGGAATACCGTATGCCGCAGACACCTGGCCGTACGCACGAACATCCTCGGCAACCAAACCAACAAGTTCCTGCGATAACTCGTCCGCCTGGGCAAACGCACGCGTCAGGTCATCCGCGCGATCGGCAAGCACGGGGTTGGTCGCGCCGTAGCGCGCGACCATCCCGCACAGCGAGGCGCCCAGCGCACCCACAAAGGCGCTCGCGCTGCCGCCGCCGGGCACCGGCTCGCGCGCGGCCAGCGCCTCGGCAAACCCGCGGCAGGTCTTGTCCATCATCTCTTGGCTCATACGCATACACCTTCAAGTCATATACATCGGTCGGGTGGCAACCGCCGACCGACCGCATCGATCACGTAATGGTGCTAAGTCTAGCCCATAAGCACATGAGCGTCAGCGCACCTGGCCATCGCGGATTTCTATGGCACACGATAGGCGGCAGCGACACAAACATGGGACACATGGCCCACCTTTCGAGACTCCCGGGCAGCGGCAACTGGGGCATACATATAGGTAAGGAGCCCTATGTTGGGGCAAGCTCATCACGGCGCCGGACGACGAATGGAGGAATAACCGCACAGTAAACAAAGGCATCATGTGCATGCGTAACCGCCGCCCCAGCGATCCGCGGCGCACGATGTCCCTGGCAGACAAGGAGGACGCCACCATGAAGAAAAAGACCCTATCGATTCTTTCCCTTTGCATCGCCCTCTTTGCCGCATTTGCCCTTGTCGGCTGCGGCGGGAGCGCATCGGGCGGAAGCGGCAGCACCGCCAAGAGCGAGAGCAGGGAAAAGGCCCCCGTCGTCGAAAAGACTGACTTTATCTGGTTTAAGGTCGAGATGCCCGAGAGCGTTGGCGTGAGCGACTCCGCCGGCAAGAACGCCGACAGGGTCCAGCTCACCTTCCCCGAGAACGAGAACGCCTCGGCCGATCGCTTTATCCCCGTTTGGAAAAAAGCGCTGACGGCCGAGGAATCCCACGCCGACCAGGCGGAAAAGAAGGGGGATACGTTCCAGTGGAAGGATGGCGGGTCCGTCGAGTATAACGGCAGGACGTGGCTCGTCGGAACATACGAGGACAACAGCGGCATCTCAACCATGCTTTTTACCGACGTTGAGCCGGGAAGCGTCTACGTCCTCATCTCGAACTTCGACCAGCACAAGAAAGAAGCCGAGACGCTCCTCAACTCCATCGAGTTCCCCGATGACATGGAAGAGGCAGTTTCCGAGGCACGCGAAGTCGAGATTTCGAGCATCGAGATCAAGTAACGGGACACCCGCACGTGCCTATGCGCACCCGCGTACACGCGCCCCATTAAAACAACGGGCACCCAACCCCGGGGAGGGCCGACAGCATCGGCCCTTCCCTCTTTTGCGTCCGAGCATATTGCCACTTAACGGCGCAAATCCGGCCCTCAGAATGGGACACATGGCCCACCCTAGCGAGCCGCCCACGCGTACAGTAAAGGCAGGTAATCCATGGGCGGTTACAGATCGAGGAGGACACGACCATGAAAAAGAAGGCCTTTGCGATTCTCACCCTCTGCATGAGTCTTTTTGCCGCAGTTGCCCTGGTGGGTTGCGGTGGAAGCGGTGGCGCTGCCGGCAGTGGCGGTGGCGGTGGCGCAGAAAAGCCAGCCGTGGATATGAGGACCGACTTCATCTGGTTTAAGGTCGAGGTCCCCGAGGGCGTCGAGATCACCGACGTCGCCGGCGATACCGCTGACAGGGCCCAGTTTAAGTTCACCGAGAGCGAGCACGCCAGCGATCGCTTCATCCCTGTCTTCGACCCCGACAAGAACGCCGACGAACTGTTCGACTACGAGGCCAAATGGAAGGCAAACTCTGGATGGACCGAGAGCGATCCCGTTAAGTACAACGGCAAGACCTGGCGCAACGCCTACTTCACGCACTCGGGCGGCGTGACGACCGAGTACTTCACCGACGTTGACGGCGGCAGCGTGTACGTGCGTATCGACAATGTCGAGGAGCATAAGGACGCCGTCGAGACCATGATGAAGTCCCTTGAGTTTGCCGACGACATCGCCGAGGCAAAGACCGAAGCCATGGACGTCAAGCTCGACGATATCGAGATTAAGCGCTAAGCGACTCGCGAGCGCAACGAAAAACACGAGCGCAGCGCCAACAAGCGGCGGTGCCCCAGCGTTTCGTACTAAGGGAGGGCCGGTAAACCGACCCTCCTTTTCTTATGCCGGTAGCTGACGAACGCGAGGATGTCGGACGCCGGAACCACCCAAATGTGACAACAATACGAAAACAGCAAGTACCCCAACACGTCCGCCCGCCGATTTATTGCGCCGCGCAGACAATTAAACCGGCGTCTTTAAACATCTGGGCAGTATATTGACCAAAACGAGCGCACAGCCGCACCCTGCGAACGGAGGAGTTATGACCGAACACCACGCAATCAGTCGCCGAGCGTTTACGCTGGGCCTTGGACTCGCAGCATTGTCGCCATTTGTAAGCCTGCCCGAAACCGCGGGATTGGGCCTTCCCATGCGCGCGGCATTTGCAGAAGACACGCCCACATCGGCGGCCACCCTCGACAAGTTCGTCATTCGCCTTCGCCCCGCGGGCTATTTTCGCACCGCGAGCGTCAACGAAGACGGCAACGTCATCGGCAACGTCTGCCACCTGTTTAATGACGGCACGTCCAACAAGCTCATCCTCGAGCACGTGGCGACCGATACAGATAATACAAATTGGTATGCCATTCGCACCTTGCTCAATTTCGAGGAGCACAAGAAGACGGGCTACAGCATTTGGTCGGTCGATGG
>CABTZM010000032.1 GCA_902489295.1 uncultured Collinsella sp. | reverse complement strand
GAGGATTTTCAGTCCTCTGCTCTACCAACTGAGCTACCCAGCCATTTGAGGTGTGCCTTGTTTCAAGGCTTGATTAGTATAACCAAGGACGCGCTCCGGTCAACCGAGAATTTTAAAAAAGTTTTTGAGTACGGCATCAGCCACAACCTCGGCCCCACAGAACAGCCCGTCAGAGGCATCATCCAGCCGCAAGAAGCTTTTCGCTCAGGGCCACACGAGCAAACTCACTTGGCGTCATCCCCTCGGCTGCCGCCCTTCGACGAATCGCCTCCTTCATTCCTAGGGGAATCTTGACCGATAGCGTTGCCGTCCCCTCACTTGAGAGCGGGGGCCGCCCGTGCACGACCCCTCCAACGGTGTGTTCGCCATCCGGAAACTCGCCACGCTCGTACGACTCGCACCACGTGTCAATCATTTCATCCGTTACAACCTGACCATTAGCGGCCGTATATGTCTTGCCCATCATCGACCCCTTTGCCGAGCTCGCTCAATCTCTTGCCAGAATTTCTTCTGAACCGGAGACAATGCATGAATGATGAGCCGTCCACGAATAAGTTCGACCGCAACGAGCTCCACACTCCGACCGTCCGGAAGCCATCCAATCGCAAGCCATCTCGGCGGCTCGTCCTTCGACTCGCGACGAATGCACTCAGTAACCGCAAGCCAAGCGCTAAGCACCTGCTGTTCTGTCAGGTGCTTTTTAGCGTTGGGATGGATCTCAACATCCATGCATCTTCTCCTCCATCTTACCCAATTTCGTATGACGAAAGTCCGCTGTCGCCAATTCTTAAGCCGGCACGCGTTGGAGAGCAGGGGTCGAAACAATGATTGAAGAGCGTTCTAGTGCGGCCCAGGCGCCGGAGCAGGAGCACATACGCCAGGGACATACGTTTTCGTAGCGCGCGAGGATATTGCCGTCGCGATCGATGAAGGCGATGTCGATGGGATAGGCCATAAAACACGTGTGGACCGAAGAGCAGCGTGGAAACGCCATGACGAGCGGCAGACCGTTGGCGGCAACCGGACACCGTCCCAGCATGCCGCGCAGGCGCACGGCAAACGACTCCGCCACCGCAAACTCGGCCGGCGTCCAGCCCAGCCTATTGAGTGCCCGCGCGTAGGCGATGTAGGACGAGACCGCGGTCACATGACCACCCCCGGACGCCACGGATCGACCGTCACCGCGCGCTCGTGTGACAACGTTGCCGGTGCCCCCAGCGAAACGCCGGCGATGCTGAGCGAGCTCGGCCACGGCTCATAGCGCATGGTGCAGGTATAGGTCCTAAACGTGCCGGAAAGCGAAAGCAAACCGCCATCCGATGTCGTCGCACCCTGTTCGCTCGAGACCTCGATCAGCAAGTCATAGCCTTCCATGGCATGTTGGATCTGAGCCTGAACGGTCGCGGAAGCATCGATGGAGCTGCCATCGCCCTCCCCCTCCGACGCCACGGCGTGCGCCAACACGATGTCGGGTACCACGCGGTCGAAGCGCGCGACAGCGCTGGCAAAGATCATGACGTTGTACACGATGAGTGCCAGCACCAGCAAAACGGGCGTAACCACTGCCATCTCCACCGTCGCTTGGGCGCGCTCCTCGCGCAGACGCATGCGGATACTCATTACGACCCACCGCCCAGAGCGCCAACCAGCGTGGCGACATCGACGGTGAGTGGGATGGAGCCGCCGCCGGGCAGAGGAATCTCCGCAAGCGTGAACACCGTACCGCTGATGGTGCGTTCGACTTGATATTCCAACACCTCGCAAAGCGCCTTGGGATCGGTCACGCCCAACGGAATACTTCGCAGCTTGTCTTGCGCTTGAGAGAGACCGGCAATGTCAGACCCCGGACTCTTAATGACGTTGGCGGAATCAGTCAGCACCGGCTTTCGCAGGCGCAAGTCGCACGGTTCCAAACCCAGCGCCGCCACGGACGCCGAAACGGTATCGCCGAGCCACGATGCAATGGAGCCCAACGCGCCGCTGCCCCCTCCTAGGCCTTTAATCATCTCGTCCATAAGTTCGTCGGCCGAACCTTGGATGTCTCCGTATCCCACAAGCAGCCGTCCCCAGACATCCATGACGCCATCGAGTACGCCGGCAACGCCACCCGAGCGTTCCTTCAATGTCGAGAAAAATCGCGAAAGCACGTTGTTTTGCGCCGTCGCCTCATCGGGCGCCAGCACCGCGGCAGAGATGGCACCGCGATCGCCAAGCCTGACTGCCGTGTTAAACGAAGAGTTGAGCTCATCGGGGCTCGAGATGGCACCCGAAACCGCAAAGGCAACCACGCCGTTGCGACCGGGCGGAGCGATACGCGGACGCTCGCCCGAAAGCGCTTTAATGGCCTGGTCAAACGCATTGCTCGCACGGTCGGCCTCATCCTCGGTCTGACGCATGAGCTCAAGCTCTTTGTTCCGACATTTGACGTATTCCTCCAAGGCCTTTTTGAACTCGTCGAAGTGATATTCGAAGCCGTTTTCGATAGAGGTTGAAGGCGCCGCAACAGCACCAAGCGACAAAACGCCAAAATGGCATTTGCTGCATTTATCCTGTCCATCGTAATCGGCAACCGAAGCAAATCCGCTCGGCGTCCCCTTCTTATAGTTAGGGCAGGTCGTCCCGTAATGCAGATACGCCTTGTCATCGTTCACGCTCGTCGGCCACACCGCATCGGTATAGAGTTCCGTCGCCCGAACCTCATCAGAGTTGCGCGGCAGCAGCGGAATATAGGAGGAGACCCTGTCTCCGTTCTCGGTTATATGTGCCCGATCGACCTCCGCGCTCGCATAGGTATAAAACGCCTTACGCGCCGCAGACTCTGCCTTCATCTCGACACTCGAGCCGTGGGGCTTCTCATTTGTCAGACGCCAATGGTAGTAGTCCTTCGCGCGATCAAGGGCAACTTGGGGCTCCCACGTAACGCTCGATGAGTAGTGCGGATTTTGAACACCGGAGAGATCCGTTAGGCTTTTCGCACGCTCCCACATGCAAGAATAGCTGCCGACCGAGCCCTTGTCCGACCCACCACAATCCGCCAGCCAAGCACACTCTTTAGCCTTCGCCGTGTCCTCAGAAGCCTTCCGCAGCTCCTCGGCCGCACACTCTAAATCATCTGATGTGTCTTTAATGGTATCGGTCGAGATCTCTGACCCTTTGAGCGCAGCGAAGTCCGACTCGGATGTCCTGGGCACGGCAAGCGCCGTACCGGTATAGGTCACACTATCGGTATCCTGCGACGACACCGCCTGCGTGGCACGCGCGGCGATCAGATACGGCAGAGCCGTCTCGATTTTCTGTAAGCCTTCCGATGCGCTTTTGGCAAACTTGTTGCGCGTTTTAATGATCTCAATCCCGGTGTCGACCATATTGCCGGCAACCGGCTCGGCACCCGGGATGAGGATGGCGACCAGGCCCGTCCCGATCGTGGCAAACCCCGCCAGCCCCAGACTCAAGATGCTCGCATCAACCACCGTGGCAGCCGTGTGATAGGACGACACTACGTTGGCACCCGCCAGCGCGCCACTATCAGCCGCCACCTGGGTATCCCCGGCACGCGACATGCTCCATATCGCCGCGGTCGACGAAAACAACAATGTGAGCACCACTAGGATGACCACGGCAGAAGAAAGCGTGGTATAGGCGCCGTCTTCGATAAACAGATCGACACCGGCTCGACCCATAAAGCCGCCTCGCTTGCGATGGCAGCTCGGACGGTGCGTCAAAACGCGTCTAGACCAGAAACACTTAATCCCATGCAGCAATCCACGAATCATAATCTCCCTCCAGCCATTCGGGACGCGATTGATACGAGACATCGACCTTGAGCTCAACGTAGCCGCCCTCGGCGGTACCACCCATAGCCTGCGCAAACGCACCGATCACAGGCAACGGCTTGACCTCGCCGGAAACGGACACGGACGAGACGCCACCCGCACCGGCCCGGCCAAGCTCGATATCCCACGACAACGGCCCGCCGGCATGAAAGATCGAGACGTTGGGCACTGCGGCAAGTCGGCGGCGGGTGAACTCCTTAAGATCGTCGTCCTCCGCCGCCGTCGTGGTCATGAGCCGCGCGGTCTCGGCGGCGGCAGACTCCATGACCGCGCGCGTATAGAGCAGGCACACCGGTTGCAGCGCGAGAAGGATGAGTGTCAGAAACGTCGGCAGCAAAAAAGCGGCCTCGACCGTAGACTGCGCCCGGTCCTCGCGCGCGGCATCAATACAACGCGATGTCCTTAGCGGCCGCAGCGGCGTCGATAACCGACGTCGAGGCAACGCCATGGGATGCCGCCCGCTCAACCAGCGCCGCCAAGCGCCCATCGGTGCCGGCACGCCAAAGTCCCGCGATCGCCAGCACGATCGATAACAGCGCCACTGTGGCAATGGCGTATTCGACCGTCGCCTGGGCAGATTCCTCACGCAGGACATCATGCATTTCACGATCCCTCCTTTGAGTCCGTTGCCTGCGGGCTCAGGCGCACGGCGCGCAGACGACACGAAGCATCGCCAGCATCCGCGGCAATTGTCACCATATCGACCCAGCCGCGTCCGTCGCGCACGATGGCGCCCCACACGTTTCCCTTGATGTCGAGATAGCCGCTCAGAGCAAGTTGCGCCGTGGGTACTTCGCGATAGGCACGCAGCATATCCGCCGCCGCTTCGGTCATCGGTCGGTCCTCGGACCATGCAAGCCGGACCGCAATCGCGTTGCCCTCAGGCGAATCCGTCGCAGTGCCAGACCGCTTGTCGAGCGTCCGCAGAAAGGTTTGCGCCGTGACAGCGACATCCGAATCGTCCGCATCTCGCATCTCATCTTTTTGAGACGCCACCGCCGAATCTGAGCCCAAATCGGAGGCGGTCCCAGGACGCTGCTGCCGCGCGGCGTTAAGCCCCCAAAGCACCGCCGCTATCGCCACGGTCAGGCAAGCAAACACCAGCAGCACCCCGATGGGGCGCTCGCCCTCTACAGGCTGTTGATGCCCTCGCTGATAGCGTTCCATAGATCTTGGACCTTGCCCTTAAATGCGACGATGGCGATAATCGCGATCACCACGAGCACGCCGACCAAGATGGCATACTCGGTGGTACCCTGTGCACTCTCCTCCTGCAATAGTTCCTTGGCGCGCTGACGAACATGTGCCGCCCGGCAAAACGCCCAGCCCTGGACCTTGCCAGCAGCGTCAGTCATCGTGTTCATGTATTCCTCCCTACATCATCCCGCCTGCTCCCAGCAGCGGGCCCAATATGGACAGAAGCAACGCCGGCAAGATGAGCGTGCCGGTGGGAATCAGCAGCTTGACGGGCGCACGCTCGATCTCGCGCTCGACCGCGGCGCGATGAGCCGCACGGATCTCGCGACTTTGAGCGGCCAGCGTCTCGGCAAGTGGAGCACCCAGGGCGAGCGCCTGCCCCACCGTGATGGCAAAGGTCTCGAGCGCTCGCACGTCCAGGTCGCGCGCGGCGGCCAACAACTCGTCCTCACGCGTGCCCACGCCCACCTGCCACGCCATGCAGGCGCGCTCAAGGCGAAGAGCCAGCACTGACCGGCGGTTGGCGCAGAAAATCTCAAGCGCCGCATCAAACGAAAGACCGGCCGAAAGACCCAAGCGCACAACATCGATCATCTCGGACACTTCGCCGAGCGACACTCGCGCCGGGCCGCCCGCTCCAACCGCGCCCTTCACTCGCGCGGTCAGAGCATCGACCACCGAGCGACCCGCGGCAGCGACCAGCACCGCCTCGCGCTTGCAGGCCCCTGCGATCTTGCGTGCATCCGCCCGATCCAAACCCGTCGCGACAAATACACTCAGGGCGCACAGGCAAGCCGCAACTGCAACCGGGGCGCTCATAGCTCCACCCGCATAATGCGCCGGACAACCACCAAGGCAACGGCGTTGAGGGCAAGACCCAGCACCACAGCGCCCGCGCCGGCAGGCGTCGCAAGACCGCGACGAAAATCTGCTGAAAGCAGCGCCAACACCGCGCACATGCCCGCCGGCATCGCCGCGACCATATGCGCAGACATGCGAGCCTGCGACGTCTTAACATCCAGGCGGCGCTTGAGCTCAATGCGCTCCCCCACCATGCTCGACGCCTCGGACAGTAAGTCGGCAAGCGGAGCGCCGGTGCGCTGAGACACCTTAAGCGCCAAGGTCACAAGCGAAAGACCGGGGGCGTCGATACGCACGAGCAAGTCATCGAGCGCGTCGGTCGCCGAGATGCCGCAATCGATCGCCGCCGCCACCCGCAAAAACTCGGTATGCACTGGCTCTTGCGCATGAGCGCCCACAAAGCGCATGCCCTGGGCCAGCGAATGTCCCGAGGCAAGCGACATGGAAAGTGCGGTAAACGCCTCGGGCATTGCCTCTTCTGCATCGTGTTGCTCGCGCCGGCTCTCAAAGCCATCCCGAGCGGCACCAACGGCAAACGGAGCAACAAGTCCCAAGGCAAATCCGAGGGGCGATAACGACACCATCGTTAGTAAAACGCAGCAGACACCGCTCGATAGCAGCAGAAACGCCAAACGTCCCGAAGCATCTTCGATCACGAGGCCAAGGCGATGCGCCGGAGCCAGCGATGCCCACGAACGGGCGATCTTTTTCAGCAGATCGTTTTCCACCAGCTCACGCGGCAGCTTCTCTGCCACCGTCTCGAGCGCCTGACGTGCCAGCTCCGCCGGCGGTACCTGCGGCACACGAGGTTCCGCCCCGCACGCCGTCGCGACAGAAAGCCCTGCCAAGCCCCCTACGACGAGGGGCACAGTGATCTCCATTCGTCCACCTCCTCTTGTGTGAGCGTCCCCGACCGCAGGCCTTCTGCGATAAACGGCGGCTCGCGGTCAAGCGTCCAGGTGCGCTCGGCGGCATCGAACGTCACATAGCGCTCGAGCTCTACACCGCCCGATGCGGCGCGTCGCACCCCCGAATACGAGGAGACGAAGCGCCTGCCATCGGCGTGGCGCTCGGACATCACGATACCGTCGAGTGCCATGGCAATCTGCTCCTCGATGAGCTCGCTCGGCAGATCGATGCCATAACGTGCAAGCAACGTCAGACGCACCACGGTCTCCTGTTCTGAACCCGCATGAAGCGTGGTGAGCGACCCGTCGTGGCCCGTGTTCATGGCCTGCAACATGTCGCAGCACTCGGCACCGCGCACCTCGCCCACCACGATGCGGTCGGGGCGCATGCGCAGGGCATTAGTCACCAGGTCGCGGATCGTCACCGCGCCCTCGCCCTCAATTGAAGCCTCGCGCGCCTCTAGGCGCACCACGTGCGGATGATGCGCAAACTTGAGCTCGGCAGAGTCCTCGATCGTCACGATGCGCTCGCCGGTGGAAATCTCACATGACAACGCGTTGAGCAGGGTGGTCTTACCAGATCCCGTGCCTCCCGCAACCGCCAGGTCCTGTCGCAGCGACACCGCACACGACAGCAGCTGCGCATACCAAAGCGGCAGCGATCCCAACCCCACGAGCTCGTCCAGCGAGCAGATACGGTCCGAGAACTTTCGGATGGTGAGAATCGGTCCGTCAATCGCCACAGGCGGAATCACCGCGTTGACGCGATAGCCCGTTTTGAGGCGGGCGTTGACGATGGGGCTGCGCTCGTCGATACGGCGGCCAAGTGGCGAGATAATGCGGTCGATAAGCACACGGATCTGCTCATCATCCTCAAACGCATGCTCGATGGGGTACAAGACGCCGCCGCGTTCAAAGAAAGCCGAGCGGCAGCCGTTGATCATGATCTCGGTAACGGTGTCGTCCTCGATGAGCGGCTGCAACGGCCCCAAGCCCACCACGTCATCCAAAATCTCGTCGATGATGGTCTCGCGCTCGGGCGTCGCGAGATCGGTCGGCTCCTCAACATTGAGCGCCGCCTCCACCGCAGGACGCAATTCCGAGCGGGCAAGTGCCGGGTCGATATAGGCGCTGATACGCGCCACTTCGTCGTAACCCATGCGGTCCATCACGGCGCGCTTGGTGCGTCGTTTCACGGCGCGGCGACGCCCCGCATCTACAGGCGCTGCCGCCGCCGCAGCGCCGGCAGCCTTAATCCTCGTTTGCAGGCTCATCGCTGATCACCCTCGCGCGACCAGGGAAGGCGGATACGCGGGCGTTCGGCGCGCGTTGCACGGTCGGCGACCATATCGCTCCAAGGGCCGACGGCGCACCCCAGTTCCACGAGCATCTCGCGCGTGGCCTCGCGCACGCTAGTCGCAAAAGCGCTGGTCTGCCCCACTGCCTCGTCAGCGCGCCCAAACGCCATGAGCGCGGCGAGATCCTGCCCGCCATCGGCGATACGAATCTTGGAGCTTAACGCACAGGCAATCTCAAAGCGCATGGCGACGTCCTCGTCTGCCCCGCGCGCACCGAACCGGTTGAACACGGCGCTCATGCGCGTGCGCGGCACACCTACTCGACCTGCCAGTTCAATGACGCGCGATGCCGATGCCGCGGACGACACCGCCGCATCGCCAACGACCAGGCAACGGTCGCTCGCCGCCACCGCAGCCGCCACGGCGTCGCCCCAGAAGACCGAAGTATCGATAAAGACCACGTCGGATTCGCGACGCAGAACATCAAGCAGTAGCTCCACCGGACGTGCCATGAGCTCGGCTTGCTCGGGCGCCGCGACGGGACCCCAGAGCGTAACGCCCGGCGCCACGCGCATCGAAGCGGCTACGATATCCGGCTCGGTGAGCGTGCCCGCCGCCGACGGCTCGATAAGTGCCGCCATATCGCGCGGAGCATCGACGCCTAACAAGTCGTAAAGGTTTCCAAACATCAGGTCCAGGTCGAGCACGGCGGCACGCAAGCCCAACAGCGACGATGTGTGTGCCATGGTGGCAACGATCGTCGACTTGCCGCAACCGCCTGAACCCGAAATAGCGCAGATGACTGGAGCTCGATGCGGCGGAGCGGTAGCGTCCGCCGGCGGCATCGGAGGCGGCGGGGCGGGCGTCGGTGACAGCGTCCCCGCCTCCCCCGCCGCAAGCACGTGCTGCGTCCAAGCCGGCATGGCTGCTTGTTCGGTCTGCGAGGCAGGCTCGTTCTGCGCAATCTGCTCATGCTGCATCAGCGACAACTCGCCGCACCCGGCAAGGCCCTCAACTTCGTCGAGTTCATCCGCCAGATTCACGCCGTGCACGTATCCCATATCTACTGCCGGGGAGTCGCCAGCATGCTGCGCCGGCCCTCCAGCGTCATCGTATACAAGGGGGTTCCGGGGGCGCCGACCATGCTCGGCTTCCGCTTTTCCATAATCATCAACACGCGGGCCTCTTGTAGCGCGAGGCGCCCCGGGTTCCCTATCAACAAAAGCATCGGGCTCAATCGTCATGCGCCGATCGGAATCAACCGCTCCCTCGCCCGCGCGCCCGTTGCCGCATATACTGTGTGCAGCGATGACCTCGGTCGCCCCCGCGCGAAACAGCCCCTCGATATCCGACGGATCGAGCGCTTCTATCAACACGACCACGCGACTCACGCGGCCTTCGGCCGTCAGGCGCGCAACAGTCTTGCGCACATCTTCGGTATCAAACAGAGACGCCGCGATGATGGCAGCCCCGCGGCGCGACGGAAACGCCCGCGCCATGGAAACCAGCCCGTCCAGGTCACCCACGCGAAGCACCTGTGCACCCGCATCACGGCCCTCGACTTCCCGCTGCAACAGCCCGTAATCGCCACACGCGCAGCACGCAAGCCAGATCGCCTTCATCACTCGTCGCCTCCGCTCTTTTTGCCGCGCGCCGTGGCGGGAATCGTCAAGCTGACCGTTCCCTTGCCCGAGGCTCCCAGCAGTTCCTTGACGTCTTCGGGGTCAGCCGCCAGCGTCACCCATTCGATCTTGCCCTCGCGCGTGGCACCGGAATCCTCACTGGTATCGATCACGTACGCGCCGCACAGCCGATCGGTCACGCCGTCTTTTTGCACATACACATCCACGTAGCTGCCCACGCCCGCAGCACCGCCGACCGAGTGCTCGGCATCGACCGCCACCGAAACGGCGACCTTGCCCTTAGGCACCTCGAGCTTGTGGCTCTCGGCCTTGGTGTAGACATTGCAGATCACGGCGTTTTTGGGAATACGCGAAGTCGTCACGTCGCCGCGCACCTGGCGCAGCTCGGTCGCCGCGTCACGCGGCAGCAGGCTCGTCAGCCATTCCTGGGTTATGACATTGGTCTCATCGAGGGTCTCGCCCACATCGATATCGCGCGCCGCGACGCATACCTCGACGCGATCGCCACCGTACTTGGCCAAGGTCTCAGCCTGGACCTGTTCGGCTCGTGAGCGGATCGACGAGCCGTAAGCCATGCAGAGCAGCGCAGCGAGCACGCCCGCGACCAGACTGATGGCGATGCGCTTGCTCTTGTTCACGGCCGCTCCTCTCATGGCAGTGCCGGGCGAATGCCCGTACCACCATTGTCTGGGCGGTCAGAGCGCAAAGCGGCGCAATCGCGATCTTGGTTTTCGATGTCAAACCAATCGCTGACCAAAAGCTGACCAGCCCGTCAAGCTCGTGGCAAGGTTTTGGTCGGCACGTCAGCAAACTGCATGTTTCGAGGCTTTTCCGCAGCAAAAAAGCCGTCTCCCGAACAGTTGGGAAACGGCTGTCATAGGAAAAATCAATTACAGATGGACATCGGGATCGAGCATTTGAGCGCTCACGCGCATGGATGACGCCAGGTTTTGGAACGTTTCCAGACGCAGGCTGTCAATCTGCCCGGCGTCCTCGGCCTCGCGAACGGCGCAACCCGGCTCATGGACATGCGTGCAATCGCCAAACCGGCACGCACGCGATGCCTCGACAATCTCGGGAAAGGCGCGCGCCAGACCCCGCTCATGTCCCACGAGCGGCAAACTGCGCAGACCCGGGGCATCGGCGATCACGCCGGCGTCGCCCGGCAGCGCCACCATCACGCGCGCGACGGTAGTGTGACGACCCTGGTCGTCGCGTTCGCGCACACCGCCGGTCGCCAACGTATCGTGGCCCAGCAGTGCATTGAGCAGCGTCGACTTGCCGGCACCCGACTCGCCCAAGATCATGGCGCAGCTTCCGGCGGGCACGCAAGCGCGCACCTCGTCCAGGCCGCGGCCTTCGGCAGAAGACGTCACGATCACGCGCACATCCGGACCCACCAGGCGGCGCACGCGGTCCAGATCGCGCTCGAGTTCCTCGGCATCGCAGCGGTCAGCTTTGGTGAGTACCACCACCGGTTCGGCATCGCAGTCGAGCGCCAACACCAGCGAGCGCGCCACACGGTCGAGCAGCACCTCGCCGGCACCGAGCGCCTGCACGATTAGCACGCTATCCACGTTGGAGCAGAGCACCTGGCGCTCTCCGCGGGCACGGCCGCGCCAACGCTCAAAGCTCGTACGGCGCGGCAGTACGCATTCAATCACGCCCATATCGTGCCCGGGAGCGCGGCGCACCGCCACACGATCGCCCACGGCAGGCAGCAGGACCTCGTCCCCACCGCGCGACTTGGCAAATCCCACGGCATGCTCGGCGCGGAAGGTATCGTCGGCAGTCGCCACCAGCGGAAACCCACGATCCAAGCGCACCACGGCGCCAAGCTGCATCTGCTCGGGCTCCTCGGCATGTGCGCAGAAATCATCAAAGGCAGCCTGCTGAGCTTCATCGACCGGCAGGTCATCAAACGCCGGAACATCCTGCAGCGCGTCGAGTCCCGGCACGCTTGCCAGCAGCTCCTCAGCAGATGCGGGAGCCTCGGTCGCGAGCTTCCGACGACGATCACGCTTAGCCCGCGCCCCCGTCGTCTTTTTCTTCGCTTTAGCCTTAGCCTTGCCCACAGATGCCTCCCAGCACAAAACCACACAACTGAGCAGGTATTTTACCCACAAAAAAGAGTCGGTCGAGCAAACGCTCGACCGACTCACATACTTTCCCTCAGCCAATGATCCCGAGAGGTTATCCGAAGGCCCGCCCGCCGGGAGGGGTTTCTTCCGAGCGATCCCGCAGCGCGAAGCGCGAGGACCAGCGAGGAAGAAACCCCGCAGGCGGTCGGGCCGGTGGGAAGGATGGCCTTTCGACCTACTCCTTCTCGACCGCGCGCATGATCGCCTTGTAGATCTCCATCAGCGGGATGATCAGGAAGGCCAGGCCCAGGGCAGCGACAACGCCCTTGAACTCAAGCGTCACGGGGCCAAAGAACATCTCGGCAAGCGTCGGCTGCACGGTTACGATCACCGTCAGCACCAGCGCCAGCGCGGCGGAAGCCCACAGCCACTTGTTCTGCTTCTTCATGGTGAACAGCGACGCACGACGGCTGCGCATATTGAAGCAGTGGAAAATCTCAACCATGTTGAGCGTGATGAACGCCATCATCACGCCTTCCTCGTCGGCATTGCCGGCGATCATATCGGCGATATGGATGTAGCCCATGTCAAAGTACACGCCCACAAAGAAGCTCGCCAGAACCAGCACGGTGATGATTAGGCCCTGGACCACACAGTCCAGACCCATATGTCCGGCAAAGACACCGTCCTTGGCGTTGCGCGGCTTGCGCTTCATGATGTCGCCCTCGGCATCCTCCATGCCCAGCGCGAGCGCGGGGAAGCAGTCGGTGACCAGGTTCACCCACAGCAGCTGCACCGGCTGGAAGATGGTAAAGCCGATGAGCGTGGCGATAAACACCGAGAACACCTCGGCAAGGTTGGCCGAAAGCAGGAACTGGATGACCTTGCGGATGTTGTCGTAGATGCGACGGCCCTCTTCGCAGGCACCGATGATGGTGGCAAAGTTATCGTCGGCGAGCACCATGTCGGCGACGTTCTTGGTGACGTCGGTACCAGTAATGCCCATGCCCACGCCGATGTCGGCGCGCTTGATGGACGGGGCGTCGTTGACGCCATCGCCCGTCATGGCCACGATCTGGTCGCGCGACTTCCAGGCCTCGACGATGCGGGTCTTGTGCTCGGGCTGGACGCGGGCGTACACGCCGTAGTCCTCGATGTGCGCGTCGAGCTCCTCGTCGCTCATGCGATCGAGGTCGGCACCGGTAATGGCATGGCTGCGATCGGCGACGATGCCCAGCTGCTTGGCGATGGCCACGGCGGTGTCGATGTGGTCGCCCGTGATCATGACGGTGCGAATACCGGCATCGTGGGCCTCGCGGATGGCGTCGGCCACCTCGGGACGGACCGGGTCGATCATGCCGGATAGGCCGCAGAAGACCAGGTCATGCTCGAGCGCAGCGGGGCTGCAGTCGTCGGGAACCTCGGTGTAGGTGCGGCTTGCCAGCGCCAGTACGCGCAGGGCCTCGTCGGCCATGGCCTTGTTGGCCGCCACGAGCTCGGCGCGGCGCTCCTCGGTCAGGGGGACGACCTTATCGCCCTCGTAGATATGGGTGCACAGGCCGATCACCACGTCGGGCGCACCCTTGGTGTACTGCTCGTACTCGCCATCCAGGGTCTCGACGACCACGGACATCATCTTGCGGCCCGAGTCAAACGGGGCCTCGCCCACGCGCGGATGCTCGGCAGTCAGGCCAGTGAGGCCCGCCTTGCCGGCGTCGTTGACGAGCGCGCACTCAGTCGGCTCGCCCACGGCCTCGCCCAGCTCCTCGTCCCACTGAGCATCGGAGCACAGCGCCATGCCGGCCAGGAACTTCTCCTTGGGCGCAGCGAGCTCGTGCTTGACGACGGTCATCTTGTTCTGGGTAAGGGTACCGGTCTTGTCGGAGCAGATGGTCTGCGTGCAGCCAAGGGTCTCGACGGCAGAGAGCTTGCGGATAATCGCCTGGCGCTTGGCCATCTTGGTCACGCCGAGCGAAAGGACGATGGTCACGACGGCGACCAGGCCCTCGGGAATGGCGGCGACGGCAAGCGAGACGGCGACCATAAAGGTGTCGAGCAGGGCAGTCGGATCGGTAAGGACGTTGCCCACGCCGTGGCGGAGGATGTCAACGCCAAAGATCACGACGCAGATGACGATCACCATAATGGTAAGGATGCGGCTGAGCTCGGCGAGCTTCACCTGCAACGGCGTGAGCTCCTCCTTGGCCTCGGCCAGGGCGCCGGCGATCTTACCCATCTCGGTGTTCATGCCGGTGCCGACCACGACGGCGCGGCCACGGCCGTATACCACGGTGGAACCCATGTAGCACATGTTCTTGCGGTCGCCGAGCGGCACGTCGTCGGTGCCGGCGGCGAGCTCGATCACGTTGGCATGCTTCTCGACGGGCACGGACTCGCCGGTGAGCGCGGCCTCTTCGATCTTCATCGTGGCGCTCTCGAGCACGCGGCAGTCGGCCGGGACGGAGTCGCCCGCCTCGAGCATGATCACGTCGCCGGGCACGAGCTCGGCGCTCGGCAGGTGCACGAGCTTGCCGTCGCGTAGCACCTTGGACTGCGCCGCACTCATCTCCTGCAGGGCCTCGAGGGCCTCCTCGCTCTTGGCTTCCTGGACCACGCCCAGCACCGAGTTGACGATAACGACGAACATGATGATGGCAACATCGGCAAAGTCGGGCTCGCCCTTGACCATGCCCGTGAGCGCACTGATGACGGCGGCAACGATCAGCATGATGACCATGGGGTCGGCCATCTGCTCAAAGAAACGCTTCCACAGCGGCGTCTTCTCGGCTTCCTCGAGCTTGTTAGGGCCTGTCTTGGCGAGGCGCGAAGACGCCTCGTCGTTGCTCAGGCCGAGGTTCTCATCGACACCTTGGTCGCTGAGCACCTCCGCCGCGGCGGACAGGTATTCCTTTTGCATATAGAGTCCCCTCCTGGGATTCGGGCCACTCAGCAGATTGATGTCCGATCATAATTCCCAGGAGAAGGGCAAGGGCTCATCAAGGCTGCCGTGCTGAGCGGCAGTTGATAGTGGAGCTATGGTACCCCAAAGAGACGCGTCTAGCCAAAACAATCGGTTTGGAAATATGGTCCGCACGCAACGGTGCAGACCGTGTGATGCTCAACATTGGTAAAACGTTTTTTCTTCGGCACATCGCCAAACTGACATATCGCCCAGATAGCAGCGGTTGGAGTGGTTGGTAAAGATTTTTCATATACCGTTTTTCCCGCAAAAAATGAACTTCCATTTCGGCATACGGTCGATTTTTTGGGGTATTCGGTCGGCATTTCGTTATAATCATCTCGGTTTTATTTCTTATGGTTTATCTATCAGCGCAAGACGATGTCAGATGGAGGTCTGAATGTACAAGCGCACTAAGATTGTATGCACCATGGGTCCCGCCTGCGATAGCGACGAGACCATCCGCGAGATGATCAAGGCGGGCATGAACGTCGCCCGTTTTAACTTCTCGCACGGCTCCTACGACGAGCACCACGGTCGCATCGAGCGCGTCCGCCGTATTTCCAAGGAGCTCGGTCTGCCTGTCGGCATCCTGCTCGACACCAAGGGCCCCGAGGTCCGCACCGGCCTTCTGGTCGACGGCAAGAAGGTTGCCGTCAAGACCGGCGATAAGATCGTCGTCACCGCTCAGCCCACGTCCGAGGATTTCCACGGCACCGCTGAGCACATCTCCCTCGACTACCTGGCTCTGCCTTCCGAGGTCGAGAAGGGCTCCCTCATCCTGATCGATGACGGCCTGGTTGCCCTCGAGGTCGAGTCCGTCAGCGGCCAGGACATGACCTGCGTCGTTAAGAACGACGGCCTGATCGGCGAGCGCAAGGGCGTCAACATGCCCAACGTCAACATCTCGCTGCCCGCCATCACCGAGCGCGATCGTCAGGACATCCTCTTTGGCCTGACCGAGAACATCGACTACATCGCCGCTTCCTTCATCCGTGACGGCGAGTCCGTCCGCGGCATCCGCAAGCTTTGCCGCGAGAACGGTGGCGAGCACGTGACGATCTTCCCGAAGATCGAGTGCGCCCTGGGCGTCGAGAACTTCGACGAGATCCTCGAGGCTTCCGACGGCATCATGGTCGCCCGTGGCGACCTGGG
>CABTZM010000031.1 GCA_902489295.1 uncultured Collinsella sp. | reverse complement strand
TCGGGCGGCGCGGTGGCCACCATCGCGGTCCCCCTGTGCGGGATCTGACGATTTCCTCGTTGTCTACCTCGACTGCGATATGTCGCTCGCCGAGGCCGCGACGAGATGGTGTTGCGTCTGCCCCGTTTGGTGCTTCTAGCTCAAATTTGATCTGATGTAAGGCCCGCGCAATCCTGCATGGGCCTTTCTTTTGGCAATTGTTCGACCGATTCGTGGCTTGAAACACAAATTATCGAGTTAAGGAGACATGGGGTCACACAGCGGCTCTCAGAGCGCCCGCCGCACTCCCCCGCCATTAACCTGCGTCGTCCTCGTATAGAGCCCATCCTGCTTGGCGTTTCGTTGCAACAGCCCACTTGTCCACCGATCAAGTGAACTACTGGAATAAATACAGCGACACGCTTGTCCGTTATAGTCGCTATATCTGTGTTAATCGCCGCGATAAATACAGCCTGTACTCGGCTGCATACCAGCTACGCGTATGTAGATTCATATTGCGTTAATAAATCGGCTCAAGCGTGTGCAAAACGCGCAAGTAGCCGCAAAAGGCGATTATCGCGCAGGTAGATTTTTGGCACCCTGTTGCTTAAACAAAATTAAGCAATTGCATAAAACAAAAAAGGTCAGGCACAAGGTGCCTGACCTGCAAACTTCTGGTCGGGACGACTGGATTCGAACCAGCGACCCCTTGACCCCCAGTCAAGTGCGCTACCAAGCTGCGCCACGTCCCGAAGCTTTTGTTTGTTGCTCTGCTCTCGCTCGCAACAGGGAGTATATTAACCCGAAACTTTGTCCTTGTGCAAGAACTTTTTTACAAATTTTGAAGCAAGTCCAAAATTGTATCTGCGAGCTGGGGTTTTGTTAGTACGGGTAGTTCTTGCGTACCCGCTATGCTCACGATCCAAGCCTTGTTGGTGTCGGTTCCAAAGCCCGAATCGGCGCGTGAGACATCGTTGGCGATAATGGCATCGCAGCCTTTGCGGGTCAATTTGCGCTCGGCGTACTCGACGACGTTATCAGTCTCGGCTGCAAAGCCGATTACGAGGCGATCGCCCTTTTGGCGTGAAAGTTCGGCCAAGATGTCAACGGTCTCGACGAGCTCGATTCGATCCAGGCGCTCGTTGGCCTTTTTGAGCTTATGGTCCGCCGGGGCCGCCGGCGTGTAGTCGGCGACGGCGGCGGCGCAAATGGCCGCGTCGGCCGTCTGGAAGGCGCTCAGCGCTGCCTTGAGCATTTCTGAGGCGGTCTGTACGTGCACGCACTCCACACCGCGGGGAACGTCGAGCGATGCCGGTCCCAGCACGAGCGTGACGGCGGCACCGCGACGTGCGGCCTCCCCCGCCAGGGCGATACCCATCTTGCCCGAAGAACGGTTGCCAATGAATCGCACCGGGTCGATCGGCTCGTGCGTGGGGCCGGCGGTGATGACGATGCGCTTGCCCGTCAGGTCTTGCGGCACGGGGTTGAGCACCTCACAGACAGCCTCGACGATGTCCTCGGGCTCGCTCATGCGGCCCGTGTCCACGTCGCCGCACGCAAGGTAGCCGCTGCCGGGTCCCACCACGTGAACGCCGCGGTCGCGCAACGTGGCCATGTTGGCCTGCGTCGCCGGCGCCTTCCACATGCCATTGTTCATGGCCGGCGCGATCACGACGGGCCGCGGCGTCGCAAGCAGCGTGGTGGAGATGAGGTCGTCGGCGATGCCGTTGGCCATCTTGGCGATGATATTGGCCGTCGCGGGCGCCACGACCACCAGATCGGGCTCCTGCGCAAGCGAGATATGGTGGATGGGGTCAGACGGGTCGTCGAATAGCCCAACCGCGACCGGCTCATTGGTGAGCGCGCGGAAGGTGAGCGGGCCCACAAACTCGGTAGCATGCTCGCTCATAACGACTTTGACACGTGCGCCGCGCTTTTGCAGCAGGCGCACGATATTGCACGACTTATAGGCGGCGATCCCGCCGGTAATCCCCAGCAGGATCGTTTTTCCCTCAAGTTGCATTGAATTGTTGGGTGCCGCCGTCATCGTTAGGCTTCCTTGCTGGGGAGCACGAGCAGGCGGTGGCAATACGGGCAGTGCGTAATCTCACTGCCGTCATGGTTGAGGTCGCTCATGGACGACGCCTGCAGCGCGGTGTGGCAGACCGTGGGGATGTTGCCCTTGATGGTCTCGACGGCCAGGCCGCGGAACTGCTTGAGCAGGCGCTCGTAGTCGGTGAGCACGTCAGTCGGAAGCGTGGCGGCAAGCGCGGTGCGCTCCTTAGTGGCGGCTTCGATCTGAGCCTGCAGGTCGGCTGCCTTGGCGCGGGCGGCCTTGGTATCGGCCTTCACGCCCTCTTCGAACTTGGCGATGATGGCCTGCGCGCGGGTCTCGCGGTCGAGTGCCTCCTTATGGGCGACGACGACGTCCTTGCGGGTGTGCTCGATCTTGTCCAGGCGTTTGGCCAGGGTGGCGAGCTCGTTCTCCAGGTCCTGAACCTCGCGGTAGTCAGATCCGTCAACGTGGCGTTTCTTGGCGGCCTCGATGGCGTTGTTGGTCTGGATCTCGGTGGTGTTGAGATCGTCCAGCTCAATGTCGAGGTCCTTGCGCTGAGCATAGAGCTTGGTCATCTCGGACTTAAGCTTTACATAGGTTTTGCGCTTTGAGGCGAGCTCCTTGAGCTCCGGCATATTGGCAAGTTCGCTCTTATTGCGGGCGAGCTCCAAATCGATCTGTTGCAGCTTGAGTAGCGTAGCGCCGGCGCTCATAAGTTCTCTCCTTTTGTCACAGTCCACCATTGGCAAGGGTTCAGTATTTTAATCGCATGACGGGGTTTAACCCCGGCGTCAACTGCAGAGTTCATCAATATATCCACGAACGGCTCCTCGGAGCGGTCGTGGCCGAGCAAGATCACCGGCAGACCGCGCAGAGCGAGGTCCTGTGCCACGTGGTAGCCCGCCTCGCCCGTCACGATGACATCCGCACCGGCGGCGATGGCAAGCTCGCCAAAGTCGCCGAGGGAGCCGCCCAGAATGGCGACGGTGCGGCACGGATGATCGGCCTCGCCCCACACACGTGGGTCGCTGCCAAACGCCGTGGCGGCGCGAGTGGCAAGGTCGCGCAGGCTGCAGGGGTCGTGGAGGGTCGCGAGTACGCCCAGTCCGCAGGCCTCGGGGTCGTCCACGTGCTCCAACGAGCTTGCGGGCGCGGCGTCCAAAAGCCTACTTAGGCAGATACGTGCCTCGTGCGAGCGGTCCAGGTTGGTGTGGAGCGAGATAATGCTCACCCCGCAGCGGGCAGCCTCGTAGAGGGCCGCACTGCACTGGGGTCGTGTGGCATCCGCCGGACAAAAGGCCTCGGGTGCCTTGATGTATATGGGATGATGCGTCAGCAGCACGTTGGCGCTTGCTTCTTGGGCGCGGCGAACATTAGCCTCGGTCGCATCGAGTGCGCAGGCAACGCCGGTGATCTCCGCGGCCGGATCGCCAACGGAGAGTCCTACGTGATCCCAGCCCTCGGCGTCCGCCTTGGGATAGCGTGCCAGTAGGGCGCGCTCGAGCTCGGCGACGATCATGCGGCACCTGCGATCGAGAGCAGCGTCTGGGCAAAGTCGTCCAGATCGCCTGGATTCACGCGATCATCGAAGGAGATGCGCAAGGCACCCAGCGCCTGTTCGCGGCCGATGCCCATCGCGCTGAGTACGTGGCTCGGGTCCATGCTGCCACTCGAGCATGCCGAGCCTGCCGACACCTCAAAGCCGGCGGCGTCGAGCTTGATGATGAGTTCCTCGGAGTCCATGCCGTCAATGTAGATCGATACCATGCCGGGCAGACGGTCGGCTTGCGCGTAGTCACCCATGGTGGCGTGAATGCGCGGGTGGGCCGTAAGCGTGGCGTAGAGCTTGTCGGAAAGGGTTTGCAGCTTCGCGCGCTCCTGAGCCACATGGGGCGTCAGAGACGAGGCGGCAGCGGCAAAGGCGAGCTGCGTTCGCAGGTCCTGCGTGCCGGCACGACGACCGGCCTCCTGTCCGCCCCCAAAGATGCGCGGGCGCAGCGGCGTGCGGCTCTTAAGGTAGAGTGCGCCAGATGCCACGGGACCGCCAATCTTGTGGGCTGCGACGGACATGGCGTCGACGCCCAGCTCGGTGACATCGAGCGGAATATGCAAGTAGCCCTGGATGGCATCGGTGTGGAACAGGGCACCTGCGGTGTGCGCAGCTGCGGCAAGCTCGCGGATGGGCTGCACCACGCCGGTCTCGTTGTTGGCGACCATAATGCTCACGAGCGCCACGTCGTCGCTGAGCAGCTCGACAAGCGTGGCAGGCTCAACGTAGCCCGCGCGGCAGGGCTGTACCAGGTCGACGGTAAAGCCGGCGGCACGCAGCAGCGGCAGGTTGTCCAGAATCGAATCGTGCTCGATGGCCGAAACGATTACACGACCGCGCTTGCGATCGCGCTGACGAGCGCCCTCGGCAAGTCCGAGGAGCGCTAGCTGGTTTGCCTCGGTGCCGCCGTTGGTCAAGATGATCTCGGACGGGCGGACGCGTGCGCCAAAGCTATGGGCGATCTCGCGACGTGCAACCTCCAGACGCGCGGCAGCCTTGCGGCCGAGCGAGTGCAGCGAGTTGGGGTTGACGCCGGCAAGCTCGCTTTCGTCGTAGTCGCGCTGCGCAAGACGCGCCTCGGCGCGCATGGGCGTCGAGGCGGCGTAGTCAAGATTCACGGGTATGCGGTTTTGACCTGCGGTCATAAGGGTTTATGCCTCCTGTGCGGCCTCGTTGCCCAGCTTCTGCAGCAGTGCAACCTCGGCGGCGGGATCTTCGGACTTAAATACGGCGGAGCCGGCCACGAGCACGTTGGCGCCAGCCTTGACGACCTCGGTGATGTTCTTGGAAGAGATGCCGCCGTCGACCTCAATCAGGGGCGACACGCCGTGGCGCTCGCACATGGCCTTGAGCTCGTGCAGTTTGGCGATGGTGCCCGGGATAAAGCTCTGACCGCCAAAGCCGGGGTTCACGCTCATCAGCAACACCATGTCGACGACCTCGATAATGCTCTCGAGCACGCAGACGGGGGTGGCGGGGTTGAGCACCACGCCGGCCTTGACGCCGCGCTGCTGCAGATGGGTGAGCGTGCGGTGCAGGTGCGTGGAGGCCTCGTAGTGCACGGTGATCATGTCGGCGCCGGCATCGGCATACCAATCGACCGTCTCGTCGGGGTTCGACACCATCAGGTGCGCGTCGACCGGCACATCGGTAGAGCGCTTGACGGCCTTAAGGATGTCGACCCCAAAGGTGAGGTTGCCGGTAAAGTGGCCGTCCATAACGTCGAAGTGCACGTAGTCGGCACCGGCGATCTTGTCGAGCTCGCCCTTGAGGTTGGCCATATCGGCCGAAAGGACGGACGGAGCGATTTTGATGGAACCCATGGTAGAAGCCTTTCTGCGCTAGTCGGTGAGTCCGTAGAACTCTTGCGAAGGGACGCGGTCGGTAAGAATCTCGAGCGCCCTATCCAAAGTAACACCGTTGTAGAGCGTTTGCTCCACGGCAAAGGTGAGCGGAATATCTACGCCCAGTGAACGGGCGAGTTCGCTGACGCTGCGGGCCGCAACGGCGCCCTCGACCACCATATGCGTGCGCGCCTGGTACTCGTCGAGCGACACGCCGTGGGCAAACTCGTAGCCAAAAGTGCGGTTGCGCGAATGCTCCGAGGTACAGGTGGCGATAAGGTCGCCCATGCCGGCAAGGCCCATGCAGGTCATGGCCTGACCGCCGCGGGCATGCACCAGGCGGCTGATCTCGGCCAGGCCGCGCGTCATGATGAGGGCGAGCGTGTTGTCGCCCGCGCCCGAACCGGCAGAGATGCCGCACACGATGGCGATGACGTTTTTCATGGCGCCGCAGACCTCGACGCCGGTCATGTCCTGCGACAGGTAGATGCGGAAGGCCGTGGATAGGAGCAGGTCCTTAAAGGTCTCCCCTATCTGCGGGTCTTTGCTGGCGATGACGGCGGCAGAAAGTCCGCCGCGGCAGATCTCCTCGGCATGGTTGGGGCCCGAGAGTGCCGCTACGCGCGTCTCGTTGCCGATCTCGCTGGCGATGACCTCGCTCATGAGCAGGCCGGACTCGGGCTCAATGCCCTTGGTGAGGCAGAGCACCGGGGTGTCGGTGGCGATACAAGGTGCCGCTTGATGGCATATGCTGCGTAGGTGCGTGGAGGGCACGGCAAAGATGATGGCATCGGCGTCGTTGAGCGCCTGCGCCAGGTCCGTCGTGGCGACGACGTTACCGGGCAGCTCATATCCCACCAGATACCGGGGGTTACGGTGCTCGCCATTGATGCCGGCGGCCGTCTGCTCACTATGAGCCCACATGGTCACGCGCTCGGCTCGCGCGGCGGCAAGGCCGGCGACGGCGGTTCCCCAGGAGCCGGAGCCAATCAGCGCAACATTCATTGCTCTCTCCTACTTATCGTCGGGCTCGGTGACGCGCTTGGTAAACGAGAGCTTGGACTCCTTACCAGCCATGAGCTTTTGGATATTCGAGCGATGGGCCCATACCACGGTGATGCCGATCATCGCCATGCAAAACTTGAGTCCTAGGCTACTATACGGAAAGACCGCGCAGGCAGCGATGGGAAGACCGATGGCAGCGGCGAGCGAGCCCACCGACACATACTTGGTGATGGCGACGGCCACGATAAACATGCCGAGCAGCGACAGGCCAATGGGCCAGTACCAGGCGAGGATGACGCCCAGACCAACCGCGATACCCTTGCCGCCATGGAAGTTGAGGTAGGGCGAGAAGATGTGGCCCCACACGGCTGCCAGGCAAATGACGCCGAGCATCCAGTCGCCGGGGGCACCGGGCGCCATGATGTTCGGCGGAAAGCCATAGCCCACGCTCGCGATGAGCGGACGCGCGATAAGGACGCAGATGGCGCCCTTAAGGCAGTCGAGCAGCAGCGTGAGCGCGGCCACCTTGGGGCCGGCCACACGCAGGGCGTTGGTGGTGCCGATGTTGCCGGAGCCCGCCTTGCGAATGTCCGTGTGGTTGAACACGCGGCCCAAGATCAGGCCAAACGGAATCGCCCCGATAAAGAACGAGACCACGGCGCAGATGGCGGTCAGCAGAATCGGATTATGCATCCTTTTGCTCCTTCTTCCTAAAGAAGAGTCGAATGGGCGTGCCGGCAAAGTCGAAGGTCGAGCGCATACGGTTCTCCACGTAGCGCTGGTAGGTGTCGTTGACCAGGTCACTGTGGTTGACAAAGAACGTGAACGTCGGCGGGTTGACGCCCGTCTGGGTCACGTAGTGCATGCGCAGGCGGCGCTTGCCGTCCACCACGGTGTGACCGAACTCGCGCAGGTCGGTGAGGAACGTGTTGAGGCGCGAGGTGCTGATCTTTTGCGAGCGCGTTTTTTCGGCGGCGTCTACCATTGCCCAAATCTTCTCGACGCTGCGGCCGGTCAGGGCCGAGATGCGCAGGTACTGGGCCCAGGGAGCCATGACGCCCAGACGGCGGTCGATGGTCTCCATGCAGGCCTCGCGCTTACGGTCGTCGTCGAGCAGATCCCACTTGTTGAGCAGCACAACGATGGCGCAGCCGCGCTCGATGGCAAGACCCATGACCTTCTGGTCCTGCTCGGTAACGCCCACGGAGGCGTCGACGACGAGCAGTGCCACGTCGGCGCGATCGATGGCGCGCAGGCCGCGAACCATGGAGTAGTACTCGATGTTCTCGTACACGGTGCTCTTCTTGCGAATACCCGCGGTGTCGACCATGCGGTAGTGCTTGCCGTTGCGCTCTACGACGGTATCGATGGCGTCGCGCGTCGTGCCGGCGATGTTGGACACGATAGAACGGTCAGCGCCCAGGATGCGGTTGAACAGCGACGACTTGCCGGCATTGGGGCGGCCGATGATGGCGACGTTCAGGGCGTCGGGGAACTCATCGGCGACCTCGTCCTCTTCCTCCGGAAGCAGGGCCACGATATCGTCGAGCAGGTCGCCCGTGCCGTGGCCATGCAGGGCCGAGAGGGGCGTGGGCTCACCGACGCCGAGCGAATAGAACTCCCAGATGCTGTCGTTTTCGCGATCGGGGTTGTCGAGCTTGTTCACCAGCAGAAAGACCGGTTTGTCGGAGCGCTTGAGCATGCGGGCGACCGACTCGTCCTCCTCGGTGACACCGGTGCGACCGTCGACGACAAACAGGATGACGGCGGCTTCCTCGGCGGCGGCGAGCGCCTGGTCGCGGATGGACGTGGCGAAGACGTCGTCGCTCTTGAGCGGCTCGATACCGCCCGTGTCGACGATGGTGAACTCGCGGCCGTTCCAATCGGCCGTGTGATACGAGCGGTCGCGCGTGACGCCGCGGGACTCGTGGACGATAGCGTCCGAGGTCTGGGCCAGGCGGTTAACGAGCGTGGACTTGCCCACGTTGGGGCGTCCGACGACGGCGACGATAGGTTTCATCTGCTCTCCTTTAATGGGTAGGGTCAGCGGTATTAGTAGAGTCGGCAGGCGTTATGCCAAGGATGTGCTCCAGGGTATCGAGCAGCTCATGCGGCATGGTCGACACCACATGAACCTCGGCTCCGCGAGCTTCAAGGCTTGCGAGTAAATCGTCACGATGATACTCGTCAAGCGTCATGCCGTCAGCGTTGAACATGAGCTTAGGCACAAAGAGCATAACCCCCGACAGGTCCTGCGGCAGCTGCTCCAGGATATCGCTCGCGACGATGAGGCCGGTCACGTCCACGTTGCCGCCAAAGTAGCGGTTCTTGATGGCTGTGACGGTGCCGGCAAGGCCTCGCGGCGACTCCACAAAACGGGCCACGGTGTCGCGCGCGCTGGCGCCCGAGAGGCACAGTAGGTGTTGGCCGCGGGCGGCGATGGTCTCGCGGACGCGCGCTAGGCGCACGGCGTCGGCGGCAAGGACGTCGTCCGTCTCGTCCAGATACGACCGGATCATGCCGATGCCGTCGTAGTACTGCGGGTAGCCGTCGTAGAAATCGGCCTCGGGCGGCTCAATGCCGGCGTCCAGATAGAACTCATCGCTCATCTGGAAGGTGTGGCGGCCAAAGCGCTCGTAGGCGCGGTCCTGATAGGGCCGGATCATGGCAATAGTTTCGCGAGCCAGCTCGGGTTTATCGCTGTATGACCAGCTAAAGCGGTTCTGGTGCTTGGTAAAACCGAGTGGCACGATACCCAGGCTCGTGATTTGCTCGTGCTCCTCGCAGTAGCGCAGGGTCTTTTCGAGCTCCTCGCCGTCGTTCATGCCGGGGCACAACACGATCTGCGCGTGAATCTCGATGCCGGCGGCCATGATGGCCTCGAGTACGTCCATGCCGCGCTGGGCGTTGCGGCCCATCATGCGGCGGCGTACATCAGGGCTTACGGCGTGGACCGACACATTCATGGGGCTCATGTTGCGGTCGATGACGTTTTGCACGTCCTCATCGGTGAGGTTTGTGAGCGTGACAAAGTTGCCCTGCAAAAAGCTCAGGCGGTAGTCGTCATCGCGAATATAGAGCGTGGAGCGGCCGCCCTTGGGCAGCATGGTCATAAAGCAGAACACGCAGGCGTTGACGCAGGTACGCATGCCGTCGAAGATGGGGCCATCGAACTCCAGACCCCAATCCTCGCCGGGAAAGCGGTCGAGCTCGACGGGGGCGACGGTGCCGTCGCGCGGGTCGAAAACCTCGAGGTCGACGGTATCATCGTCGGCCTCCCAGAGCCACACGATCATGTCGGTGAGCGCCTCGCCGTTGACCGTGAGCACGCGCATGCCCGGCTCGATACCCACATCCCACGCGGGCGATTCGGGACGCACGTTCTTTACGAGCGCGCCCTCACCCGGCTCGGGGTCGCGGCTGCGCCCGTAATCGGCCACCTCGGCGGCGTATGCGGGTACGGTCTGGTCCATGGTTAGCGGCAAAGCTCCTTGATGCGCGTGACAGCGCGCTCGATGTGTTCTTGCGGGGTGGAGGCTCCGGCGGTGATGCCAATGTGGTGAGCGTCGGTAAACCACGCGGCCTGGAGCTCAGAAGCTTCCTCGATGTGATGCGTGCGCTCGCAGGCGTCTGCGCAAATCTGCGCCAGGCGGCGGGTGTTGCCCGAGTTCTTGCCGCCCACGACGACCATGCAGTCGCAGCGGTTGGCAAGTGTGGCTGCTGCCTGTTGACGCTCGCTCGTGGCGGCGCAGATGGTGTTGATCACACGCAGCTCCTGCACGCGCGGGGTGATAGCGGCCACGACCTCGGCGAGGTTCTGCGCGGTCTGGGTGGTCTGCACAACCAGACCCACCTTGCCCTTGAGCGGCAGGGCATCGGCGTCGGCGGCACAGCTCACGACCTGCGCGTCATTACCGGCGTGGCCCAGGATGCCCTCGACTTCGGGGTGGCCCGGCTCGCCCACGACGATCACGCGGTAGCCCTCGCGCACCAGGCGCTCGGCCGCCACGTGGACCTTCTTCACGTAGGGGCAGGTGGCGTCAACGAAGTTAAGGCCACGCTCGCGAGCGGCATCAATGACCTGCGGCACCACGCCGTGGGCGCGGATGATCACAGTGCCCGACGTGGCGTCGTCCAAGGTGTCGGCCAGACCGACGCCTGCCTCGGTGAGCTCGCGTACCACGATGGGGTTATGGATGAGCGGACCCAGGGTGTGGACCCGAGCGTTCTCCTCCGCCTGCGGGGCGGCCGCCAATGCCATATCGAGCGCACGCTGTACGCCGTAGCAAGTGCCGGCGTGGGCGGCGATCTCGATGTTAGGCGCGCCGTCCTGGTCGGACGCAGTCGCGGCTGTGTTCGTCACGTTCTCGCTCATGGCTAGAACCTGCCCGGATGCTCGGCGCACAACTCGTCGCGCATCTTATATATACGGTTCATGGCCTCGGACTCAAACCAGGCCAGGCGCTCCGTGCGCTTAAGCCCGGCCGGCGCGTCCGAAAGCGAGACGGCCTTGCCGGCGCGGATCCAGCACTTTTTGGGACGCATGAGCTTTTTGCCTTTAGGAGTGATATCGGACCAGCCACAAATGGCGAGCGGGTTGACGGGCGCCTTGCCCATCTGGGCGATGAGCGCAAAGCCGCCGTGGACCTCGGGCTTGATCTCGCGCGAGCGAATGCGCGTGCCCTCGGGGAAGATCAGGACGTCTTCGCCGCGCTGCAGCGCATGCTGGGCGGCGCGCAGACACTTCATGTCGGCGGTGCCACGCTCGACAGGGATGCCGCCCACACGGCTAAAGGCCCAGCGCACGATCTTGGTCTTGGCGAACTCAGACTTAAAGATGGGACGGATGCGGCGGCCGCCAAAGAACAACGCCGTCTCCACGGCTAAGAGCTCGGCCATCGAGGTGTGGTTGCAGATGACTACGCTGCCGCGGCCTTCCTGGCGCTCAAACAGTAGGTCGGCGTCCTCGACCTTCCAGCGCCACATGAGCTTGGAGAAGACCCATAGAATGGCCATGACCACGACAACGGTGCCGCGGATAAGTGCCGGGAACTCGGCGTAGGGGGCGTTGTAATAGTCCTCGGGCGTCTGCTTAAACAGGCGCATGGGCTACCTCCTTTGGTTGATGAGGTCCTCGATGATACGTACGACCTCGTTGATGGTATGGGCGGTGGAGTCGACGTGAACGGCGTCCTCGGCGGGCACGAGCGGAGCGACCTCGCGGCTGCTGTCGAGCTTATCGCGCTGCTTGAGGGCGTCGAGGGTCTCGTCGACCTCGGCCTCGAGCTGATCGGCAGTAAGCGGCTGGGCGTCGTTTTGGTGACGCTGCAGCACGCGGCGGCGGGCGCGCTCGCGCGGGTCGGCGGTCAGGAAGACCTTGACCTGCGCGTTGGGGAACACGACGGTTCCGATGTCGCGACCCTCGGCTACGATATCGCGGTCCTCGGCGGCGCGGCGTTGGTGAATGAGCATGGCGGCGCGCACGCCCGGGTAGGCCGAGACCTTGGATACGTTGGCGTCGACCTGCGGGGTACGGATGGCGGCCGAAGCGTCCTGGCCGTCAATGGTCAGGCGCGTGTCCTCGCCGGTGCCGTTGGTAAAGCGAATCTCGATCTGCTCGGCGAGGGCGTCGATGGCCGCCTCGTCGTCCAGGTCGATGCCGCGGTCGAGCGCGGCGAACGTGACGGCGCGATACATGGCGCCCGTGTCGAGCTTGTTAAAGCCCAGCTGGCGGGCGATCTCCTTGGCGATGGTGGATTTGCCGGAACCGGCGGGGCCGTCGATGGCGACGATCATGCAATGCTTCCTTTCGATGGTTGACGTGCTGGTATGGTTCGGGGCGCTGGGGCGCGGCGGGTTGCCTAGCCTGTGTAGCGCTCGCGGTAGGTGTTGCGCTTGGGTGCGGAGCCGTGGCTGCCGTGGTGACGCGTGCGGCTGGCGGGCGTATCTTGGGGCTTGCCACCGTTGCGCTTGGCGCTCGCCTGCTTGGGCGGGATGCCACCGGCCTTGAGGATCTGCACCTCGCGGTCGGTGAGCTCGCGCCACGAGCCTTTGGCCACGTCCTTGAGCTCCAGGCCGGCAAAGTTGCAGCGGTGCAGGCGGATCACGGGATGGTGAATCTTGCTCAGCATGCGCTTGACCTGGTTTTTACGACCCTCGCGGATGATGACCTCCACGGCGGTGGTGCCGGGCTTGACGCCCTGGGGAGCCACGGCCTCTGCCTCGCGCGCGTTGATGACGCGGCAGATCGCCGGCTGGCACAGGCCGTCGTCGAGTTCGATGCCGCGGCGGAGTGGTTCTAAGTCGCGATCGGTCAGGTGGCCGTCCACGAGCGCCTGATAGGTCTTGTAGACGTGCTTGCTGGGATGCAGCAGGTCCTGCGAAAGGTCGCCATCGGTGGTAAAGAGCAAAAGACCCGTGGTGTCGCGGTCCAGGCGGCCCACCGGGAAGAGCCCCGGAAAGCGGTTGCGCGGTACCAGGTCGGCCACGCAGGGGCGCTCCTGCGGGTCGCTCATGGTGGTGAGGTAGCCGGTCGGCTTGTAGAGCATCAGGTACACGGCGCCCTGGTCGAGCTTGACGGGCATGCCGTCGACCTCGATGTGATCGCGGTCGACATCGACCTTGGTGCCCAGCTCGGTCGCGATCTGTCCGTTGACGGTCACGCGGCCGGCGGTCATCAGGTCCTCCGACCCGCGGCGGCTCGCCACGCCCGCGCGCGCCAAAAAACGCTGCAGGCGCATGGTATGCGGGTAGACGGGCTGGGCGTCGGTTGCGGGTACTGCGTTGTCCTTGGCGCGCGTCTCCCCCGCTTCGTTAGTCCTCTTCATGCAAATCCTCCGAGGTCTCGTCGACGATCAGGGTGTCCTCTTCCTCGACTGCCTCAACATCTTCAACATCGGTATCGAGCAGTTCGCGCTCTTCCTCCAGGTCCTCGGCCTGCTCCTCGAGTGTGGACTGAATACTGCGGCCGCTCAGACGCTCGCGGATAAACTGGCGCGACTGCTCGTCGGGGGCAAACTGCTCCAAGTCGGGCAGGTCGTGGGTGGAGCGCAGACCGAACTTTTCCAAGAAGGCGTTGGTCGTGCCGTAAATGATGGCCTGACCGCGCTGGGGGTCACGGCCGAGCTCGCGCACCAGACCCTTGTCCACGAGCGACGCGATGACGCCGTCGGAATTGACGCCGCGGATGCCTTTGACCACCTCGCGCGTGACGGGCTGGTGGTATGCGATGACGGCCAGAGTTTCGAGCGCCGCCTGCGACAGCTTTTGCGTGTCCCAGCTCAGCACGTAGGCCTCGACCACGTCGTGGTAGGCGGGATGCGTAAACAGGCGCCAGCCGCCGGCAACCTCGCGCAGCTGAAAGCCGCGGTTGGCCTCCTCGTACTCAACCTTGAGCTCGGCGAGCAGCGACGCGCACTCACCGGGGGCGATATCCAGTGCGCCGGCGAGCGCGGGCGCACTCACCGGGTCGCTCGACACCAGCAGCAGCGCCTCGAGGGCGCCTTTGAGGCTGTTTGCCTCCAGCGTGGAAAGGGTTGACATGGTTGCCGCTCCTATTCGGTGAGCTCGGGGCCCTCGCCGGGCACGTATGCCTCGGCGCCCTCGACGCGGTTGATTTGAATGGTTCCAAAGATCTCGTCCTGGCTTAGCGTGAGCGAGCCGCGCTTGGCGAGCTCCAGCATGGCCAAAAAGGTGACGACGAGCTGCTCGGTGGTGGCGTCGCCGTCCAGCAGCTCGCGGAAGGTGCAGGTTTGGTGCGCCATGGTAAAGCGGTCGACTGAGGCCACGGTCAGGTCGAGCGGCACGCGATGCGGCGCCACGTGCTCGGCCTCCAGCAAGAAGGTCTGGCGCTTGCCGTCCAGGTCGGCACAGATAACGGCCAGGCCGCGCAGGGTGATGCCAGCCAGATAGTCGGGCATGAGCCCTAGGAACTCAGGGTCGGGGCCGGCCACACGCGGATGCATACGGCTTTCGGCCTGCATGCGGGCACCGAGGGCCGCAGCCGCGCCTTTAAACTGCTTGTAGGCAATCAGGCGCTGGATCAGGACCTCGCGCAAGGCGTCGCCGTCGAGCGCGCTGAGTTCCTCGAGGTCTTCGTCGAACTCGTCATCGTCGTCATCGACTTTGCGCGGGGCCTCCTGCGGCACCAGAGAGGCGGCCTTGATGTCCAGAAGGGTTGCCGCGACCAGCAGAAAGTCGCTCGCCACGTCCAGGTCCAGCGCCTCGATGCGCTCCACCTCGGCAAGGTACTGCTCGGCCACCTCGCTGATGGAGATGGCGCCGATATCTACTTTTTGGCGGGTTACCAGCTGCAGCAACAGGTCGAACGGCCCGCTGTAGACCTGAGTCGACACGCGATACGACATCTTCGACCTCCTTTGACGGCGCCTTCGCGGCGCGGTTTGGGTGCATGTTGCGACCGTTTTGCGCGGTCGACCTGTAAGTTTACCTTAGATGCCGGCGATTGCGAAGTTGAGCAGCTGCTCAGCAAGCGGATACACGGTAACGTCGAAATAGCGGCCGATTACATCGATGCCGGTCCACATAGGCAGCAGGTATAGAACCAAGATGAGTATGGGCATAGCGTATTGCTGCAGACGGTAATAGTTGTTGAGCGCCGTGCCCTTGAGGAAGGGCACGATGATCGACGAGCCATCAAGCGGCGGAATCGGAATGAGGTTAAAGAACGCGAGCGACAGGTTGACCACGATAAACGTGGCGCCGAAGTTCATGATCTGCGACGCCACGGCAAAGGACATGCTGGCGTAGAGATTGCCGTACGTTGCGTGCATGAGGGCGGCCGCGAGGCATGCGAGTGCGATGTTCGACGCGGGGCCGGCCACGCTCACCAGGACCTCGTCGCGCTTGGGGTGCTTGAGGTTGTTGAGGTAGACGGGCACGGGCTTGGCAAAGGCGAACACCGGGCCACCGGCTGCGAGCATGAGCAGTGGCAGGATGATGGTGCCGAACGGGTCGATATGGTTGAGCGGGTTGAGCGATACGCGTCCGCGCGAGCGCGCCGTTTTGTCGCCGAGAGCCCAGGCCGCGGCGGCGTGCGCGCTCTCGTGAATGACGATGCCAACGATGACGGCGACGGCGCTGGCGAGCAGGTTCATGATGTAGCTGCTGGACATGGCGCTCTCCTAGCGGACGCGGCGCGAGGCGCGCGTGAGCAGGTAGTCAATTACAAACAGGATGACGGCGACGATAGCGTAATCCAGGCGGAAGACGCCGCCAAAGGGAGAGGTGATGACGCCGTAGCCGGCGATGGCGCTCGGCAGCGCGCGCGAAAGCTCAACGACAAAGCCCACGATCTGCAGCTTGGCGGTCAGGCCGCTAAAGCACAGCAGCACGGTCATCGCGCTCATAAAGATGCCGCAGATACGACAGGCGATGGCGATGATGCTCATCGCCACGGCGGTGGCCTTACGAGAGTTCACGCGCGGTCTCCTCTTCGATCTGGGTGGAAAGCTCCAACCATTCGTCCTCGAGCTTAGGTAGCTCTTGCTTAAGGCCGTTATATTCCCCCAGCGCGGCGTTGAACTTATCCTGATCGGCATAAAGCTCTTCGCTTGCCATCAATTCCATAAGCTCGTCATAGCGGGCGCGCTTTTTGTCGAGCTCCGTCTCGATCTTCTTAAGCTGGTTGCGCACGCCCTTGAGCTTTTTGTTGAGCGCAGCGCGGGCCTGGGCTTCGGCGCGCTTTTGCTCCTTGGTCTTTTTGCCCTCGGCAGGCGTAGGCGCCGCGGCGGGGG
>CABTZM010000030.1 GCA_902489295.1 uncultured Collinsella sp. | reverse complement strand
GGCAGCTTCGATGACCATGTGACCACCAACGGCCGCGTTTATGTGGGCGTCGATTTCTCAATGAACAGCCCGAAGATTGCCGCAACATTTGGTGAGGGAAATACAGCCTCCGTTATCGACATGGACCAGGAGCGTCACAATTTCCCGTGGTCCGGGTCGTATACACCGGACGGTTCCTCCATTGCATGGAGCAAGGTCGACGCTGCGGATGGTACTAAGCTGCTTCCCGGTTCCTCGTGGACGATATACGGCACTGTCAAAGATGCCAAGAACGGGACGGGTCCCATCGTTACGGTAACGGATGGCGCTGCCAACGATTACGCTTCTACTGATGGCAAGCTTCAGTTCAACTATTTGAACCAGAAGGCCGATCCGAGTAAGGAGATCTCGGATTCTAATCCGGCATTCACCTATTACATCAAAGAGGAGACGGCGCCGGAGGGTTACCAGGTTTCGGACAAGATCTACTACGCAACCATGAACAATGCTGGTGAGTCGGTGAACTATGTCCAGGGCTACGTGGATGAGAACGGGAACGAGGTTCCGTTCACACCTTCTAACACCACGGGTGCCATCGCCAACACCAAGATCACCGGTACGGTGTCTTGGGCCAAGGTGGAGAAGGACGATGCAGAACACACTCCTTTGGCTGGTTCCGAGTGGAAGCTTGCGAAACTGGGTGCCGATGGCTTGACTGAGGCGCCGTCCTGGACCGTGAGTGACCAATCGACTCCGAGCGAAACCACTTGGGCCGATACCGACGCCAAGGATGGCAAGTTCACATTGGCCGATTTGCTGCCGGGCACGTACACGCTCACGGAGACCCAGGCTCCGTTTGGCTACGAACTGAACAAGAACACCTACAAGTTCACGGTGGACAGCACAAGCGGCTCCATTACGTGGATCGAGAACGAGCAGCCGAACATCGTTGATGGCATTACGTACATCTCCGACTCGTGCTCCGTTACGTCCGTGAAAATCCCGGTGATTAAATCCGTCCGTAATACGGACTGGCCGAAGGATTCCAGCGGTAAATACGTTGCGTTCGACTTCAGCATCGAGGCTACGGGGCCAAATAAGGATAGCGCTCCTATGCCTGACTCGAAGACTATTTCCGTCGCTCCCGCAGACTCCACCAAGGTCAACGACATCGAGGCATCTTTTGGCGAAATCTCGTTCTCCAAAGAGTACCTCGCCACGAACGACGCTTCGAACCCGACGGGCGCCAAGACTTACACCTACACGGTGAAGGAGGTCGCGCCCGACGCCGATGCCATCGACAAGCTCCGCTACTCCAAGGCCGAGTACCAAGTGGCCGTCACCGTGAAAGCCGTCTTGGACGAGAAGACCGGCAAGTACTCCGGCCTCACCACTTCCACTACGGTCACGCAGGTAAAGGACGACATGGGCAACGTGCTCAGTCCGGGCACCGTCATCGGCACCGTCGACGCGCCCAACGCCATCCCTGCCTCCACCTTCACCAACGTGAAAGTTCTCACGGACCTCCCGCTTACCGGCGCGGGCTGGACCGAAAACTCCATGCTCCTCGTGGGCGCCGGTCTCATGCTTCTGAGCGGCATCGCTGCGGGAGCGTATTGGTTCGCTACAAAGCGCCGCCAGGACGATTCGTCCGATGGCGCTGGTAGATAGATGTTTATGAATGTCGGGCTCATTTCTGAAAGGGGAATCATGAACCGATTCGTACAAAAGCTGATCGCCGGCGCCGCCGCCGTAGCGATCGCCGTAACCGGCCTGGTGGGCGGCGCGCCCACGGCCAAGGCTGCGCCAGTCTACAGCATTACGATCAAGAAGCAGTCGACGGATGCTGCCGATCACACGTTCAACGGCTGGCAGCTTGCCGAGCTGAAGGACGTTGTTGTTGGCAATGACAAGTCGATTGCCTATACGATTGATACCACCGATGCGCTCGTGAGCACCATCGAGGGCGCGATGAACTTCAATGCTGTCATTGATGGGACGGGCGATGCCCGGAACGTGCTTACTGCCTACGAGCAGGACAAGAACTTCTTTGTGTCCGAGGGCAACGCGTCGAACAACCCTATGGGCTTCCTGATCATGCGGGTGTTTAGCAATAGCGGAGCCCCTAACCTCTCCTCGCCTTGGAACAATGATGCCGCGCTGCGCACCTTTGCCCAGAACCTCGAGGACCAGACCTTCCCTGGTACTCCTGCTGCAACCGAGTTCACCACGTCTACGGCCGGCAACGCCAATGTGAAAACCTTTAACGTCCCGGGTATCTGGTTCCTGAAGGACGTTACCAATCCCGCTGCGGACAAGGAGTCCTTCTCGCTGCCCATCATTACGCCGACGAGCATTGCGGGCACCGATGTCGATGGCACCGTTACCGTGAAGAACGTGATTCCGACCATCTCTAAGCATCTTGCCAATGCTGACGGCACCTACAACGATGAGCCGTCCTTCTCCGTGGGCGACACCGTGTACTACACGCTTGAGACTACCGTTCCGTACTACACCGGCTATTCGACCAAACGTGTGTTCAAGATCAACGACACTGCTAGTTCTGCCATTTCTTCGATTGTCGGTAACGTCGCCATGGGCGTAAAGGTTGAATCGGTCAAGGTTGGAGACGTTACTCTTAAGGTGAGTAACGACTACAGTGTTTCCTATGCTGCCACTTCTGATACCGATAGTAAGTACGCCGGAGGTGTAGATACCGTCATCGACCTTGGCAACTACGTGAACCAGGTTGCGGGCGCTACTACGCTGAACGAGGGCGAAAAGGTGACCGTACTGGTGAGTGCTACCCTTGATGCAGATGCCAAGCTTTCTGACTCCACCGCCATCCAGGGCAACCCCAACAAGGACTCACTCACCTGGTCGCACAACCCCAACAACATCTCCGATAAGCAGACCATTCCTGGTAACGAGGTGAATGTCTACTCCTATAAGTTCAACATCGTGAAGACCGCCAAGGACATGACCACTAAGCTCTCGGGTGCTAAGTTCACGATCAAGGCGGGAAGCAGCTATCTCGGTTACGAGAACGGCGCATGGAAGACCCTGGCCACGACTCCGACTAAGGATACTCAGGGTGGTACCGAAGTTGGCGTGTTCGCCACCGACGATGGCGTCATCAACTTTAATGGTCTCGACGCTGACACGTATGAGATCGAGGAGATCGTTCCTCCCAATGGTTACACCGCCGTCTCCCTGCCGAAGTTCAACTTTACGGTATCCGCTACGGTGAATGCCAACGATCCCGAGGGCCAGAAGACCATCACTGCCGTCTCTTGTGCCAAGGACGCAGAGAATACCGACTCTCGCGTCTCCGTTGATAGCTCGACCATCAAGATTTGGAACGCCAAGAATCTCACCGAGCTGCCTATGACCGGCGACCTGGGCATCAAGGTCTTCATCACCGTGGGCGTGCTGCTCATGGCTGCTGGCGCCGCCTTCGCCCTGAGTGCACGTATGCGCGCCTAATTCCCTAGCTTGATGACGCGGCGAGCGGGCGATCGTCGTCTCCTATCAGCGCCTGCGCGCCGCGTTGCCATATTCCTCTTTCGCCGTCCCCCGTCGCGCCTAGACCCGCGGCGGGGCGCAGCGCATTGAGCCGCAACCGCTCATGCGCCGCGCGTTCTCGCGCCGCGCCCACATTCCACCCGTACCTTTGAAGGTGAACCACATGGAGGCAATCAAGCCCGTATCGACGATGCGCACGCCGAGCGGCGGTTCGAACCCGGCTTCCACCAGCCGGCGTAAACCGCCCCTCGTCCTGCGCCTGCTTTCCCTTCTGTGCTTTGCCGCCGGCTTTGTTATCGTGGCCACGCCTCTCGTCCTGCGCGCCATGTCCCAGGCCGAGCAGACGGCCGCTGTTACCGCCGCTGCCAACACGGTGGATGGCTGGCCCTATCCGAAAGCGGAGGAGGCCCTCGCGGCCGCCCGCGCCTACAACGAGCAGCTGGCTGCCGGCGGTCAGGACGTTATCGGCGAGGTCGTGGACCCGTTCGGTAGCACCTCCGGCGCCTCCACCGCCTCTGGCTCTGAGGATTCCATCGCCTCTCAAGACACTACCTACCAGGGGCTTCTTAACGCGGGATCGGGCCTTATGTGCTCGGTGCGCATTCCCAAGATCGACGTGAACCTGCCCGTGTACCACGGCACCTCCACCGAGGTGCTCGCTGCGGGCGCCGGCCACCTATATGGAACATCGCTGCCCGTGGGCGGCGCGAGCACGCACGCCGTGCTTACCGGCCACCGCGGCGTGCCAGGCTCGCTCCTGTTCACGCGCCTGGACGAACTGCAGGTTGGCGACTCGTTTTACATCGAGGTGATGGGCGAGGAACTGGGTTACAAGATCGACCTCATAGACGTGATTACGCCCGACGACGATTCCAAGTTGCGCGTGACCGCCGGCGAGGACCGCGTGACGCTCATGACCTGCACGCCCTACGGCGTGAACTCGCACCGCCTGCTCGTATCGGGCGTGCGTGCGGAGATTCCGAATGAGGTGCCCGTGCCCGAGGACGCGCAGGGCATCAACACCACCGCGGTGGCGCTGGGCGTTTTGGGCGCGCTGCTGGCGATTGTTGTGGGTCTCGTTGCGGCCGGGCACGTGCGCAAGAAGCGGCGCGCGGCGCAGCGTGCTGCCGTTGCCGCCGCGGTGACGCTGGACGCCGGCGCGGCTGCTGGCGAAGGCGGAAACGGGTGGACCGCGGGAGCCTCCAGGCCTGCGGCCCCCTTCGCCTCCTCTGCTTCAGCCTCCTCGGCTTCCCCCGATTCCGATGCTTATTCACCCGAGTATCGCGGGCGACACCTGCGGTAGCGCCCGCATTGGTGCTCAATATCGCTCGAAGTGCAGCGCCTTCGCTCGCTTCCTGGTCATTTGCCAGAACCGCGGCGCTATCCCGAACATGCCGTACGACGCGATGGTCGAGCTTCCCGCCTACATCGGCAAGAACGGCCCCGAGGTCATCTCGCGCGACAACATCCCGCTGTTCCAGCAGGGCCTCATGATGCAGCAGCTCAACTCCGAGAAGCTCGTGGTCGAGGCGTGCATCGAGGGTTCGTATGAGAAGGCGCTCAAGGCGTTCACGCTCAACAAGACCGTGCCGTCCATGACGGTCGCCAAGGAGATTCTCGACGACATGATCGAGGCCAACAAGGATTTCTGGCCTGAGCTTAAGTAACGAGGCCTTCGACGGCCCGACTGCGAACGGTTCGCAGCGGCCTTTGAGGTTCATAGGCTCCCCCTGGGGTCCATCCTAGGGGGGAGCCTCTCAGAAGCGCCCCGAGGGGCGCTTCTTGTGTATATGGAGGCAAAAGGGATATACAGTCTTCATATACGGCCTCCTTTTAGTAGGGTCGATTTCTCCGGTTGATTTCTGATCTCAGCTGAACATACTGAGCGGATAGGCCGTTCCCGCAGTTAGCCGAAAGCCCCCGGGGTCCCTCCCGGGCTCCGGGGCGGCATTTTCCCAGTTGAAGGAACGGTGGAGATGTGTTTCGGTGGGTCCGGTGGCCATGCTCCGCTCTCCGCCCGGCACCTCTTCCAAGGGAACCGACGAGGGCGCCGGCGCCCAGTATGTCTAAGTGAACGGTTCTTTGGGCAATACTGCTTATGATTTTACGACTGATGATAAGGGCGAAATCAGCGTCAAGGGCCTCGATGCCGGCACCTACACGGTCGAGGAGACCCATACGCTCCCCGGCTATAACACCGTGCTCAAATTCACGTTCACCATTACTGCTACGGGTCTTAATCAGAACGAGGGCGAGAATACGTTGACGGTGATCACATCCAAGAATGGCTCTGGTCTCGTCACCAATTCCTCTTCTGGTGGCGGCACCGTTACCCTTACCGTCAAGAACAAGAAAGGCTCCGACCTCCCGCTGACCGGTCTTAGCGGCGTGACCTTCACTTGGATCGCTGGCAGCGCAGTGCTGTGCATCGGCGTGGCACACCTCATCCGCAGCCGTAAGCAGGCTGAGGAGTCCGAGCACGAGTAACGCTCACTCACCCATCCCTTTGGCAGGTGGGATGTGATGGCCATGAGACTTGCGGACACTTTTCTCGTCCATTGACGTTCTTGCTTTGCCATTCTCTTTTCGGGGCAGACTCCACGCTGGAGTTTGCCCCGTTTTTTTTGGACAACGCAGGCAGCCTCCACCGTCCGATGCGGACTCATCCGTCATCGCGTTTTTTGACTCGTATGAGGTTCGGTTTAAGGTCCGTAGGCGCACGCGCGGTGCGGACGGTAGAAGGCATTTGCGCCGCAACAAGCGCAAATAAGAATGCCCGGGGTTAGAGGCCCGGGCATTTAACAAAAGCTGAAAACTAGGCCGCCCGCGCTTTCGAACACTTACGCGGGATGCGTCGTTTCCTGTAGCTATTGTATCCCGAATCGCGCCCGCTGATTCGGGACATTCTAAAAACGCAAACACGCCAGACAATGCGGCCAGGCTCTGCTGCTTGAGGGATCGTGTGCGTATCCATCGAACAGATGTTTGATAATATTGCGTTTACCAGCTGCAAGCGCGAGTACTCGCGGTAAAATGACCCTGCGACGCATCCCGTGCGCGGGCGGCCGACGACTCGATCGGAGGTCCCCAAATGCTGAAATTCCTTAACGTGCTTGCCGCCCTCGCGGCGGTGGGCTCGTTCGTCATCGCGTTTTTTGACTCGTATGAGGTTCGGTTTAAGGTCCGTAGGCGCACGCGCGGTGCGGACGGTTCTCGGCGTTTGCGCCGCAAGCGCAAATAAAAACGGCCGGGGTTGCAGCCCGGCCGTTTAACACGTTAGAAAACTAGGCTGCCCGCGCTCCTTAACACTTACGCGGGATGCGTCGTTTCCTGTAGCTATTGTATCCCGAATCGCTCTGTTGATCCGAGATATTTTGAAAACTCAAATACGGGCCTATGGCCTAATAATCTCGTCATTTCCAAAAATAATGTATAATTACAAGACAATCTGGAATTAAGCGAAAAAGATGGAAATGAACGAAGCGCTTGCCTACTTACAAGAAGCACTGGGCCTCTCCGCCAAGGCTAAAACTTGGCCTGGATCCGCGCGCTTGCCGCTGCATCTGCGGTCGATTGAGGTCCGCGCCGTTGACGCAAATGGTTTTTCTTTTTTGCTTGCAAGTTTGCCTGCTGGCGTAGGACTTCCCGAGGCTAAGAGAGTCTATAGCCAGCTAGCCTTGCGTGTGGAGGCTCCTGTCGTCGTTTCGTTTCCTGATGCCGATGCGCGCCAACGCAAGGCATTGGTCGCACAAGGAATCCCCTTTGTTTGCTCTGGTAGACAGGCCTTTCTTCCATTTATGGGCGCGGCCTGCACGGAGAGGGGCGGCGCTAGATTTCCTAATCGCGCGACCAAGATGTCATCCAACGCGCAGGCTGCCGCAATCTGGGGAGCAGGGCAGGATTCATATCATTCCGATGACCTTTGTCGTGCGCTTGGGATTTCGGCAAGCCGTGCGAGTGAGGCCATAACCGAGCTTGTAGACAGGGGGCTCGCTAGGCGCGAACGGCGCGAACGGCGTGTCATTGTGTACCCCGTTGCCGCGGATCTTCTGCTCAGTGAGCACATGGCAGAGCTTTCCTCGCCTGTCTCGAAGGTTATTTTTGCAAGGAAGGCACCACAGGTCGACTGTCTCGCTGACGCTGGGGAGGCGGCGCTCGCTACGCGTTCGATGCTCGCTGCGCCGGGCATAGAGCAAAAGGCCGTCTTAAGAAGTGCATGGCGTGACCTGCGTGGCCTTGAAGTCGCAGATGGGGAACTGCCGGATAACGAAACGGCGATGATCCAAGTGTGGCGCTATGCGCCCGTGTTTGCCGACTCCTCCCGTATCGACGACATTTCACTTGCGCTATCTTTGGCGGCAATCGACGATGAGCGAATTCAGCTTGAACTCGATCACATGTTTGGAAAGGAATATCCATGGCGGGAAGCGCTGTAGAAGGTCTCCAAGAATTTCGGCAGCATATGCAAGAAGCTGCAGGATCGTATGCCCTTATCGGCGGCACGGCATGCGACATTTTGCTCGCGGAGGCGGGACTTTCGTTTAGGATGACTCACGATTTTGATGTGGTAATTGTCGCCGATGACCGGTTGCCTCAGACGGCCGAAGCCATATGGACCTTGGTGCGTGATGGCGGCTACCGCTGCGGCTGGGGCGAAGGCAAAGGCTCATGTTTTTATCGGTTTACAGAGCCTAAGAGGCCGGGTTACCCCCATATGATCGAACTCTTCGCGAAGTGCCCCGACTTTCTAAAGGGTCGTGAGGGGATTGATGTGGCGCCAATTCACGTTGATGAAAACATAAGCAGTCTTTCGGCAATTTTGTTGGACGATGCTTACTACAGCTTGTTCCTTCAGGGAATTCGGACCGTAGACGGCGTTTCGGTCCTGGGTACGGAATACATTGTCCCGTTCAAAGCGAAGGCGTATCTCGACCTAAAAGCCAGAAGGGAAGCGGGGGAGAACGTTGATTCGAAGAAGGTAAAAAAGCATAAACGCGATGCGCTGAGGCTTGCTCAGCTGCTTGGCGAGTCGGAAGGTGTCGACCTGGGCGAAGAACTGAAGGACGATATGCTTGCGTTTGTTAAAGATTGCGAGGTGGGCGACGTCAATCTGAAACAGATCGGGGTTGCGGGCGCAACGATGGCGCAGTTGCTCGAGACGATGAAAGCAACATATGGCTTGATTGGTTGAGTGGGGTTACGTGGCCCGAACGGTGCAGCCTAGCTGCGTTGTCCGGTGCATGAGTTCGCTAATCGGCTATTATTTGTTTAGACAACTTGAGTTGTAGAGGAGTGACCGGCGATGGTGCAGGGCGCCAAACATATGAAGAGCAATAACGCCGCGGACAACGGCGGCTCAAGCCCTCAGCCCAAACCTCAACCAAAGCCCAAGCGCCGTCGCAAGCGGCTGCCGCGCTGGGCCGACCGGCTCATCACCATCGTCATCATCCTTATTGGCGTGGGCCTTATGACTTGGCCGTGGATCTTGGACCGGCTCGAGGCCTCGGGCGTGTTCAACCAGATCAGCACGGTGTCCAGCACCGTGGACGCGCTGTCTGCCGAGGAGCGCGAGCGCATCCTGCTCCAGGCGCGCTCCTTTAACGAGCAGCTGGCGGGCGAGGCCACCGAGCTTCCCGCCGACCAGATCGAGCCCTACGCCAAGCAGCTCATCTTTGACCGCGACCCCATGATGAGCTGGGTCGAGATCCCCTCCATCGACGTGAGCATGCCCATCTACCACGGCACGAGCGAGGAAGTCCTCATGGCGGGCGTCGGCCACCTGGAGGGCACGAGCCTGCCGGTGGGCGGCACCTCGACGCATTGCGTGCTCACCGCGCACTCGGGCATGCGCAACCTGAGCATGTTCGACGACATCCATTCGCTGGAGCCCGGCGACCTGGTGCTGCTGCACACCATGAACAAGACGCTCGCCTACAAGATGGTGGACTCCGAGGTGGTGCTGCCCGAGGAGATGGAGTCGCTGACCATCGAGCCCGGCGCCGACAAGGTGACGCTCGTCACCTGCACGCCCTACGGCGTGAACGACCATCGCCTGCTGGTGCATTGCGTGCGCACCAAGTACAACAAGAAGGACGTCGACAAGCAAAAGTCCCTGGCCGGCCGCCACTGGGGCAAGCGCGAGTTTGCCGTGCTTATCGTGGTCGTAGCCATTGTGCTGTTGCTGCTGGACATCGTGATCCACGCGGTCCGCAAACGTCGCAAGGCCAAGGCCTCGGCATAAGACATTCTTCAGAACCACCACCATGGGGACAGGCACCTTTGTGGTGGTCGGGACTTCCAAACCATCACAACATTCGATGAAAATCGCGATTTTGGCGAAAAGCGTCGAATGTTGTGATGCTTATCGTTGTGGGCGGGATGGTTTTCGCTGCGGGCGGGACGATTTTCGCTATGGACGGTGCGGTTTCGCTGCAGAACCGCCAGTCCGCCGCCTGCCAACCCGCCGTCCTCGTTACGTTTTCGCTGCATTTGGGTAAAGCACCTGCTCCAAGCGGCGTTGCCTTGTATACTAGAGCGGTTTATCTGTTATGCGGAAGGGAGCGCCTATGGCACTCAGCGAGAAAGACGTGCGCGGCATCGCCGAGTACGCAAAGATCGCACTGACCGATGACGAGCTCGCCCAGATGACGTCCTACATGAACGACGCCGTCCAGATGCTCGAGCCCGTCTTGCAATATGACTTGCCCGACGTGGAGCCCACGTTCCATCCCATCGGAAGCCTGTCCAACGTGATGGGCGATGACCTGCGCGAGCCCGAGCGCGATCTGCCGCTCGACGTTGCGCTGGAAAACGCCGGCAGCGCGCGCGACCGCTACTTCCGCGTGCCGTCCATTTTGGGAGAGGGGGAGAGCGAGTAATGGCGCAGAGCTTCGATTCCCTTACCGCCGCCCAGATCGCCGCGGGCGTTGCCGCCGGCGACTTTACCGCTACCGAGGTGGCCCAGGCCTCCCTTGCCGCCATCGAGGCGCGCGAGGGCGGGGTCCAGGCATTCCTGCAGGTGTCGCCCGAGCTTGCGCTCGAGGCCGCCGCGCGCGTGGATGCCGACCGTGCCGCCGGAAAGCCGCTGCCCCCGCTCGCGGGCGTGCCGCTGGCCATCAAGGACAACATGAACCTCGTGGGTACGCGCACCACCTGCGCTTCCCGCATGCTCGGGGATTACCAGAGCGTCTACACCGCCACCTGCGTCCAGCGCATGCTCGACGCCGGCTGCCTGCCCATGGGCAAGGCCAACATGGACGAGTTCGCTTTTGGTAGCTCTACCGAGAGCTCGGCCTTCCACCGCACCAATAACCCTTGGGATACCGAGCGTGTGCCCGGTGGCTCCTCGGGTGGCTCCGCTGCAGCCGTCGCCGCGGGCGAGGTCGCGCTCTCGCTGGGCTCGGATACCGGCGGCTCCATTCGCCAGCCGGCGTCGCTGTGCGGCGTGGTGGGCTTTAAGCCCACGTATGGCGCCGTGAGCCGTTACGGCGTGGTTGCCTTTGGCTCGTCGCTCGACCAGGTGGGCCCCTTTGGCCGCACGGTCGAGGATGTCGCGCTGGCCATGAACGCGCTTACCGGCGCGGGCCACGATCCGTACGACTGTACCAGCCAGGATTGCGCCGTCGACTTTACCGAGCACCTCAACGACGGCATCGAGGGCAAGCGCGTGGGCATCATCCCCGCGTTTATGGAGGCCGAGGGCCTGACGCCCGAGGTTAAGGCCGCCGTTCAGCGCGCCGCTCAGGAGCTGCAGAACCAGGGTGCCGAGCTGGTCGAGGTCGACCTGCCGCACCTGGACGCCGCCATCGCCGCCTACTACGTCATCGGCCCGGCCGAGGCGTTCTCCAACCTGGCCCGTTTCGACGGCATTCGCTACGGCTACCAGGAGGAGGGCTGCGCCAACCTGTCCGACCAGAGCTCGCTCTCGCGCGCCCACGGCTTTGGTGCCGAGGCCAAGCGCCGTCAGATGCTCGGCGCCTACCTGCTGAGCTCGGGCGTGTACGACAAGTACTACTACGCCGCGCAGAAGGCCCGCACGCTCATCACGCAGGACTACGACGCCGCGTATGCCAAGGTGGACACGATCCTCATGCCTGCCTCGCCGCGTACGGCCTTTAAGTTTGGCGAGATCAGCGACCCCACGCAGATGTACCTGTCCGACCTGTACACCATCTCGCTCAACATTTGCGGCAACGGCGGTATCTCGGTGCCGCTGGGCCTGGGCGAGGACAGCAAGCTGCCCGTTTCTGCCCAGCTGGTGGGGCCTGCCTTTAAGGACCGTCAGCTGCTCACGTTTGCCCGCGCCCTGGAGCGCGGCTTTGCCGATGCCGCCACGGGTGCGCCCGCGCTTTCCGTCGCGCCCGATTTTGCCGGGAAGGGAGGCGAGCTGTAATGAAGGAGCTTTCCGAGGTCCTGCAGGATTGGGAGGCCGTGATTGGCCTGGAGATCCACACCGAGCTCACCGCACTCGATACCAAGATGTTCTGCAACTGCAAGCTCAGCCACGATGACGAGCCCAACGCCAACGTGTGTCCGGTGTGCCTGGGCCTGCCCGGCGCCCTGCCGGTGCCCAACAAGCGCGCCATCGAGAGTATCGTCAAGGCAGGTCTCGCCACTAACTGCGAGATTCAGCGCCACTCGATGTTCTACCGCAAGCACTACTTCTATCCCGACATGGCCAAGAACTTCCAGACCACGCAGGGTCCGGTCGCCTTTGCCATGTACGGTCACCTGGATCTGGACGTGACCGGTCGCGGTGCCGGCGAGCGCCCCGACTGCGCGTTTGGCGAGGCCGAGGCCCAGAGCCTGGCGAGCGCCTCGGCCAACGCCGAGGGCCTGTCCACGTCCATGACGTCGACCATGCGCGAGGGCAATCAGCGCGCCGGTCATCTGGCCAGCTATGACGCGTCCAACTTGCAGATGCCCGAGCGTCGCGAGGACGGTTCCTACACGGTGCCCATCCGCATCCTGCGCATCCACATGGAGGAGGACGCCGCCAAGATGGTCCACGTGGGTGGCGCCGAGGGCCGCATTACCGCCGCTGCCGAGTCGCTCGTCGACTACAACCGCTGCGGCACGCCTTTGATTGAGCTCGTGACTGAGCCCGACCTGCGTACGCCCAAGGAGGCTCGCCTGTTTATGGAGAAGCTCCGTCGCATCTTTGTGACGCTGGGCATTTCCGATTGCTCCATGGAGAAGGGTTCCATGCGCTGCGACGGCAACGTGTCGCTGCGCCGCCGCGGCGAGACCAAGCTGGGTACCAAGACCGAGCTCAAGAACCTCAACTCGTTTAAGAGCCTGCACGATGGCCTTGCCTACGAGATCTGCCGCCAGGCCGAGGTGCTCGAGGAGGGCGGCATCATCTATCAGGAGACCCGCCACTGGGAGCCCAGCCGCAAGCGCACCGTGGTCATGCGTGTGAAGGAGACGGCCGACGACTATCGTCTGTTCCCCGATCCCGACCTGGCGCCGTTCGATCTGGATGACGAGTTTATCGACCGCTGCCGTGGCGAGATCCCCGAGCTGCCCGATGCCAAGCGCGCCCGCTTTGAGGCCGTCTTTGGCATTAAGGCGGCCGACGCCGAGCAGATCGCCGGCGACCCCGAGTTTGCCGAGTTCTTTGAGGCCGCCGCTGCCGGTATGGCCGGCAAGGAGGCCCAGACGGTCGCGAACCTGCTGGTCAACGAGATGATTGCCTACCTTAAGGGCGCTGGCGTGTCGCTCGCCGAGTCCGGCATTGCACCGGCTCAGGTGGCAGCCCTTGCCAAGCTGCTGGCGACCGACGCCATCAGCTCCAACCAGGCGCACGAGGTGTTTGAGGCCATGGCCCAGACTGGCGACGACCCCAACAAGATCGTCGACGAGCGTGGCATGCGCCAGGTGAGCGATGCCGGCGCGCTGCAGCCGATCGTGGACGAAGTACTGGCAAACTGCGCCGAGCAGGCGCAACAGTACCGCGACGGTAACCAGAAGGTCATCGGCTTTTTGGTGGGCCAGTGCATGAAGGCGAGTCGCGGCAAGGGAAATCCGAAGCTCTTCAACGAGTTGCTGAGAACGTCGCTCTCGTAAGCGGGAACCGAGGGGCCGGGCGCAGGGCCTTGCCTCTCAATTTCGGACAGTCCTGACTCACGACGGAGGCGCCACTGGCGCCTCCGTCTTTTGAATGTGATGAAAGTGTGGCGAACAGATCTTAAAACTTCCGTAAATGTGATAAACATCACGTTATCCCCGGGGTAAAATGTGGGAAATATCACGTTTACGGAAGTTTCTTTGCGGGAGGTTCGGTCATGCAGCGAGATATCATTGCCAAGCTTAACGCTTGGAAAGCGTCGGAATACCGTAAGCCGCTCATCCTTAAGGGGGCGCGCCAGGTTGGAAAGACGTGGGCGCTTAAGGAGTTCGGCCGAACCTCGTACCGCAATTTTGTGTATCTGACGCTCGAGGAGCCGTCACCTGGGGTGCAGAGCGAGTACGCTCAGTTTTTCGAAGGTACGCGCGATCCTCGACGGATCATCTCAAACCTTTCCCTGGCACTTGGACAGCCTATCGATCCCGGCGAGACGCTGCTTATTATTGATGAGATCCAGGATTGTCCTTCTGCAGTCGGCGCCCTTAAATACTTCTGTGACGAGGCCCCCGAGTATCACGTCGCATGCGCAGGGTCTTTGTTGGGCGTTCGCCTGTCCCGTGAGACCAGCGCTTTTCCGGTGGGAAAGGTCGAGTTCATGGAGATGCACCCCATGAGCTTTTCCGAGTTTCTGAAAGCCGAGGGCGCTGCAAACTACGATGAATACCTTGGCGGCCTGGATCAGATCGAGACAGTGCCCGATTTCTTCCATGTCCGTCTTGTCGAGCATCTTCGTCGTTATTTTGCATGCGGCGGCATGCCAGAGGCTCTTGGCCGGTGGGCGGAGACGGGCGATATCGTTCAGGTCGATAAGGTGTTGTCCGATCTCCTGGATTCCTACGAGCGCGATTTTGCCAAGCATGGTGGCCGTGCGCAGTTCGCCAAGCTTTCGCAAATATGGAACTCGATTCCAACTCAGTTGGCGCGCGAAAATAAAAAGTTCGTTTGGGGTGCGGTGCGCGAGGGGGCTCGTGCTCGAGAATACGAGGATGCCCTGGAATGGCTTGCCGATGCTGGGCTCATCACGGCGGTTCGCCTTAATGCTGCCGGTGGTGTACCGCTCTCTGCATACGATGACCTTAAGGCATTTAAAGTCTACTGTCTTGATGTCGGCTTGCTGCGCCGCATGGCAAGGCTGGATGCGTCCGCTTTTTCCATCTCGGATGCGCTATTTTCGGAATTCAAAGGTTCGTTCGCCGAGAACTATGTGCTTCAGGCATTGCTTTCACAGTTAGATGCTGCTCCGCGTTATTGGACAAACGAGAAGCCGAAGCACGAAGTCGATTTTTTGATTCAAGTCGGAAACGAAATCGTTCCCGTCGAGGTCAAATCGGGAGAGGTCGTTCATTCCAAGAGCCTTAAGTACTATGCCGACAAGCATGCGGAGACGACCCCGTTGAGGGTCCGCTACTCACTTAAGAACCTGAAGCTCGACGACGGGGTGCTCAATATTCCGTTGTATTTGGCTGATAGATCTGTTCCGCTTATTAAAAAAGCGCTTGATTGCGCGCATCTTGACGTTTAGATCCTGGGCGGGCTGACGGGCGGCTGTTAGTTTAATCGCTCCGTTACGGTCACGGAGCTTGGGCCTTAGCGGTGTTTGCTTCGCCAAGCTGTGGGTGTCATGCCGGTGTGTTGCTTGAAGGCTTGGGCGAAGGCGGCCTGCTGGGGATAGCCGAGTCGCTCTGCCACCTGCGCTATCGTGAGCGCGCTATCTGCCAAAAGGTCCTGTGCTCGCTCCATACGGCGTCTGCGAATGTAGGCGCCCAGGGACTCGCCAGTTTGGGCCTTAAAGGTAGCGCATAGTTTGGAGCGGCTTGTGTAGAGCCCCTCGGCCACCTCGTTGATACTCACACGTCTGCCTTTGTCGAGCGCGCGCTCAATCATTGCCGTTGCTTCTTCGGCAATGGTTATGCTGACGCGTGTGTCTGCCGCCTGCCGCGCCTGCTTGTGGGCCGCGCGCGAACAGGCGAGCTCCGCGACCATGGTCTCCACGATGCCTTCCGTATAGACGTGTCCGCCTACGGTGCGGACACGGTCTTCGTTAATCCGGCGCAGCGTGTGGCAGATGGCAGATGTCGCCTCTTCGTGCCATGGCTCGGCAAACGCCTCAAAGATTCCCGTGAACTCGGTGGGATAGCGGTGCTCCAGTTCGTCAAAATATCCAGGCAAAAAGAGCACCGAGCGCGAGTGATAGAGCCGCCCCGCAAACAGCGGGCTTAATTCCTCGCCACAGCTATCGTGGATAAAGCTGCAAACGGCATTGTTTGGCCACGGTCCATGCAAGGGTTTAAGGTTCACAGGCGTTATGCCAGCCTCGGGCATGCATGCAAGTGTGGGCGCGCTGACCTCGCTCACGCAGGCGTATGGCTCGGGTGTGTATTCGGCCAGGTACATATCGTGCGTCGGGGTAATGAAATGCTCCATGACGATGCAGACAGGGGAGAGGGGCATGATCCATGCGCGTCCATGCGCCCGGTCGTTTGCCACCTCGCCGGTAAAGACAGCGCCTTTGCCGGAAAGCTCCAGGCCAAACTGCTAAAGCTGTGGTGGGTAGAGCTGGGTTATTTCGGTCGCTGCCCGCCGTATTTGCAAAAGCGTC
>CABTZM010000029.1 GCA_902489295.1 uncultured Collinsella sp. | reverse complement strand
GGACGACTCGACGAATGTGCTCAGCTGGTTTGTGCATCGCCAGTACTGGGTTGTCGTGTGGGGCATTGCCTCGTGCATTATGGCGACGGTGCTGGGGACGGCGCTCGGCTCCGCGCACCTGGTGGTGTTTCCCATGTGCGCCATGCCGCTCGTGCTGCTGGCCGCCTCGCGCATGGTGTCGTTCGTCAAGAACTCCTCCCTGGAGTATGACGGTCACGACGACGAGCCCAAGCCGTATCTGGGATTCTTCTTCCAGAGCACGGGCATGGGCCTGATTCTGTCACTCGTGACCTACCTGTGCGCCCAGCTGGTGCGCACCGCCGCGTTCCCCGATGCGCCCATGTTTGAGGAGCAACTCTTTACCGGGTGCTTTAATATCGCTGCCATCATTTGCCTGGTTGGCAACATGAGCGCCGTGATTTACCTGATGGTGCTGTTCTGGCGTGACGAGCATGACCTCAACACGTCGGGCACCGCCATGAACGTCATTGCCGTCATGATCTCGTGTGTGGCGTATTGCATCGCCGCGGTGCTGCTCGCCATGTCAGTCATGGGTTAGGTGGTCGCGTGCAAAATACCAAGCAAAAGTCGGGCACCAAGCAAAAGCTGACCATCGCGGCCATCTTTGGCGCTATGGGTCCCGGTCTGCTGGCGGCGCTTTCGGGCAATGACGCCGGCGGCATTGCAACGTATTCCAGTGCGGGCGCCAGCTATGGCTACAAGATGCTCTGGATGCTTCCCGTCATGACTGTGCTGCTCATCGTGACGCAGGAGACTGCGGCGCGCTGCGGCTGCGTCACGGGTAAGGGCCTGGCATCGCTCATTCGCGAGCGCTTTGGCGTGCGCAAGAGTGTACTTGCTATGGCGGCGCTGTTGATCGCCAACACGGCTGTGACCATTTCGGAGTTTGCGGGCATCGCCAGCGGTCTTGCTCTCTTTGGCGTGCCGGCGAGCATCTCGGTGCCGTTGGTGGCGCTGCTGGTATGGATGCTTACCATGTCGGGTAGTTTCCAGCGCATCGAGAAGATTCTGCTGCTGGTGAGCTGCGTGTTCGTGACCTATATTGTCGCCGCGTTTATGGCTGGCCCCAACTGGGGTGAGGTCGCGGTCGACCTGGTCGTGCCCAACATTCAAAATGACCCCAGCTACGTGTCGCTCGTGGTCGCAACGATCGGTACCACCATCGCGCCGTGGATGATTTTCTTGGCGCAGAACAACGTGGTCGATAAGAACGCGGGCGAGGACGATATCGTGCTGCAGCGCATCGATACCGTAAGCGGCTCGATTGCTGCCGACATCATCGCCGGCTTCATCATTATCACGACTGGCACGGTGCTGTTCCCGGCGGGTATTCAGATCAGTGATGCCGCTGACGCCGCCCGTGCGTTGGAACCTATCGCGGGCCAGTGGTCCACGGTGCTGTTCGCCTCGGGCCTGGTCGCCGCGAGCTTCTTGGCCGCCTGCGTGCTGCCGGGTGTTACGTCCAGCGCCATCTGCGAGGCATTTGGCTGGGAGCGCGGCGCCGATCGCAGTTGGGACGAGGCTCCGGTCTACCGCGGTATCATCACGGCCATTATCGGCATCTCGGCCGTCCTGGTGCTCATGCCTGGTGTCGATCTGTTCCAGATCATGATGACCTCGCAGGTCATCAACGGCGTGCTGCTGCCCGTGGTCTTGGTGTTCCAGGTGGTTATTGCCGCCGACCGTCACATCATGGGTGCCAACCGCAACGGCCGCGTATGGAACGTGCTCACGTGGGCGACCATCGGCGTGATCACGGTGCTGACGGTTGTTATGTTTGTGCTTCAGGCGATGGGTTACAGCGTTTAACGTCCCTTTTGGGGCTTCGGGCAGGCCGCAGCAATGGGCTGCGGCCTGTTTTTTGCTTGCTATAGGGGGTTAGTAATATGGCAGTGGGCAAAAAATGCCAAATATGAGTACTGTTGCCTAACGAATAACATTTACGCCCAAAAAGATAACGAACATAATCAATAGTATGTTCATTAAAATTCACCTAAACAGGCATTGAACCAGTCAGGTTGGCCGCTCTAGGAGTTTACAGGGGTCGCTCGGACGGCATTTTGGGCGGTTTTGCCTGTTACTAAAATGGAAACAGTACTCATATTTGCCCTTTTTTGACCACAGCCCCTTGGCATGTTGTTACGAAGCCGCCCCTGGACTGGAATTGACAGCCCAGGGGCGGCTTTCGCTTGTCGCAGGAGCGTCCCCGGGTGCCGGCATAAAAGGAACGTCCCTAGCTGCCGGATTACTTGTCGGCGCCCAGCTTGTGCGGCTTGAAGGCGAGTGCGTTGACGAGCGCGTCGGTGGCGGACTTGACCGCTGCCGGCTGCGGGTCGTTGACGTGGTCCTCGGGGTGCACGGGCAGGTCCTTCTTAACGGCATCGTGAATCAAGTTGAGATATTCGGTCACGCCGGTAGTCGACAGGTGCGTGCCGTCGCCATCGAACAGGTCGTTGCGGTTGGCACTGTATCCGTACCAGTCGATAACGCGCACGTTCTTGTAGCGCGTGGCGGCGTTGGCGATGGCCTGGTTGGTCGAGCCAACCCACGGCTGCGGGCTGCGCGTGTTCACAAACACGACAATGCGCTTGTCTCCCGCATCGGCCATGATGGCATCGATCTGGTCATCAGTCACCAAGCCGTTGGTGCCCAGGACAAAGACCACGATTTTGCCGGCAAGGTTCTGCTGGATATAGCCCTCAAATGTCGCACGGCCCGCATCGAATTGGCGGCCCTTTTCGGCATCGATATGGCTGTGCGGGAATACGCCGTCAAAGGCGTCCACGGCACGTAGCGACACGGAATCGCCGATCATGAGCAGGTCGTAGGAGCCATCGGGGAAGCCGTCGTTGTCTTTGTCGGTGTCGTCGGCTGCCTGCTGGTCCGTGGGCGCGGCGTTCTTGGCCTCCTTGTTGAGGACTTCGGCGCCCTCGCCGCTCAGCGCGGAGGTTTCCGGTACAAAGATCAAGCCGCCCAGCGCGATGACAAGCACGATGCCGCAAGTGGCGCACGCAGGAATATGCGAGCGCACCCAGTTGGCGGGCGTGATGGTGCCATCGCGGAACTCGGAGACGGTGCGTCCGAAGGCGCCCTTCCTAAACGGCGTCTCGATAAAGCGATAGGAACATTCGGCGACAGCGACCACCAGCAGTACCTGCAAAATATACTGCCACCAGGGCGTATCGTTGATGTTGGCGACCGGGTTCATGAGCAGCAACAGCGGATAGTGCCACAGGTAGATGCTGTAGGAGCGCTTGCCAACCCATACGAGCGGCTCGGCTGATAGCGCGCGGGCCACCATTCCCTGGGGCTGCACGCAGGCCGCGATGACCATGAGCGTAAGGATGGAGCACAGCAGCGTGCCTCCGCGATATTGGAACGCCGTGTAGCCGTTGGTGAGCGCGACCATGGCGGCAAGTCCAACCAGGCCCACGACGCCCAACACATCGATGGATGCGGGCGAGGACCAAAAGCGCGCGAGCGCGCTCGGCTGGGTCGGGGCAGTCTCGGCTGTGTTGCCGGCCTTCGCGTCCTGCTTGCCCTCGGCATTCTTGCCGTGCTTGGCGGCGCCAGCCAGGTGGTCGAGCCCCAGACGATGTGCGAGGCGCACGGGCGCCAGGTCGCGATCGGGGATAAAGGCCATCCAGGCACCCAACAGCAGCGAGAACACACGGGTGTCGGTGCCGTAGTACACGCGGCTGGGGTCGGCGGCAGGGTTGTAGAGCACCATCATGGCGATGGCGGAAACCGCAGCCAAGCCCAGAACCACGCGGCGCGTGTTGGGTTTGCTCATGTGCATGGATACCATGGCAAGCAGCAGCGGTGGCCAAACCAGGTAGAACTGCTCCTCGATGGCGAGCGACCAAAAGTGCGTGAGCGGCGAGGGGTCGCCCAAGGCGTTGAAGTACGAGACGTCCTGCGCGATCTGCCACCAGTTGTTAAAGAACAGCAGCGACGGCAGGATGTCGGGACGCATCTTGGTGAGCATCACGTGGTTAAAGATCGTGCACAGCGCGCACGTCACCACTACGACGGTCACCACGGCGGGGAACAGACGGCGGATGCGGCGAATCCAGAAGCTCTTGAGGTCGATGCGCCCGGTCTTGGCGACTTCGTTGAGCAGCAGGCGCGTGATCAGATAGCCCGAAAGCACAAAGAAGATCGTGACGCCGAGCAGGCCGCCCTGCGCCCACGTGAGGTTAAGGTGATAGAGCACCACCGCGACAACGGCGAGCGTGCGCAGGCCGTCGAGGGCGGGAATGTAACGAGATTTGGGACGAGTGGGCGTCTGGTCCGCGGCGGCGCCGCTGACATGGTCCGCTTTGTTGGCGGGCGCACGATGGGGGCTCGGGGCGCGTCGCGAGTCGCCGGCGCGGCGTTCGGCGCGCGGACGTTCGCGTGGCGCCTGGTTATCGGGCGCACGGCGCGTGCCGCGTGGGCTCGATTGCGGGAGTTGTTCCATAAAACATCATCCAATGACGAGAATAATCAGCATGTATTCATTGTAGCTGCCCGCTCCTGTGAATGCTTGCTGCTGGCGCAACCTCAAGCGGTCGTTCACATCAAAGTGAACTAAAGTTATAGAGTGCGAAAGCATACGATTGACGGCCGACGGTGGGTGTAAAGCCCGCAGATGAGGAGGTTTCCATGGCAGATCGCGGCATCGTTGCGGTGTTCGGCAGCATGAACATGGACCTTTCGGTGGCGTGTGAGCGCATGCCGCGTGCGGGCGAGACCGTCGGCGGTAGCGGTTTTATCACCAACGCCGGCGGCAAGGGTGCCAACCAGGCTGTGGCCGCCGCGCGCATGGGTGCGCGCACGTGCATGATCGGCGCCGTCGGGCGCGATGCATTTGGCGACGCGCTCGTGGCGGGGCTCCAAGATGCCGGCGTGGACGTTGAGTTCGTGGCGCGTCGCGACGACGTGGAGACTGGCACCGCGACTATCATTCGCTGCGAGAACGACAACCGCATCGTGTTGTCGCCGGGCGCCAACCATGCGCTTACGGGCGATGACGTGGCCTGTGCGCTGCGTTACCTAGTGGCCGATGAACTCGATGCCGATATCTGCGACCTCGCCCCGGCAGCCGGCGGCGTCTTTATCGCCCAGGGCGAATGCGACCTGATGGCCACAGCCGCGGCGCTCTCTTGCGCCCACAGGCTGGGGTTCTATACGGTCTTTAATCCGGCGCCGGCCTGCGACTTACCGGCAGGGGCGTGGCCTGCGGTCGACTTGGTTTGTCCCAACGAGACCGAGTGCCAGGTGCTGACGGGCATCTTGCCCACGGATGACGCGAGTTGCGTGGCCGCGCTTAAGGCCTTGCTCGCTAACGGCGCCGGTGCCGCGGTTATCACACTGGGCGGATCCGGATCGGTTACGCTCGGCGATGACGGAGGGCTGCTGCGTATGCCGGCGCTCTCCAGCGAGGTGGTCGACACGACGGCTGCCGGCGATACGTTTATCGGCGCACTTGCGGCGGCTCGACTGCAGGGCTTGCCTCTCTTTGAGTGCATGGCCGCGGGTGCTCGCGCCTCGGCAGTGACGGTGTCGCGCCTGGGCGCTCAGCAATCGATTCCCACGCGTGCCGAAGTTGAACAATGGTTTGGTTAAACGATAAAGACGGAGAAGCGGAGTAGAACAATGGCAACCAAGAAGCTGATCCTTGATCTGGATATGGGTGTGGACGACGCCATGGCGCTCGCCTATGCCATCGCGAGCCCCGAGGTGGAGCTCGTCGGCATTACCACGTGCTTTGGCAACGTGCGTGTCGAGCAGTCGGCGCATAACTGCCTGGCGGTGCTCGATCTGCTGGGTCGCCCCGAGGTTCCGGTGTACCTGGGTGCCGATCGTCCCATTAAGGCGAACGAGCCCTATACGCCGCCAGCGTCCACCACGCTCATTCACGGCAAAAACGGTATCGGCGGCGCGAGCGTGCCCGCATCGCCGTATGAGCCGGTGGGCGCGACGACGGCCGAAGGCAATGCAGCGGTCGATTACCTGATCGATGCCGCGCGCACTTACGGCCCCGACCTGGTCTACGTGGCGACCAGCCCGCTCTCCAACTTGGCGCTTGCCCTGGAGCGCGATACGGCGGCGATGACGTCTATCGGCCGCGTGGTCGTGATGGGTGGCGCCCTTACCGTGCCCGGTAACGTGAGTGCGGGCGCCGAGGCCAACATGGCAAGCGATCCCGAGGCGGCCGACGCGGTGCTGCGCTCGGGTCGCAAGCTCACCATGGTCGGTCTGGATGTGACGCATCGCGTGGTGCTCACGCGCCGCGACATTGCGGGCTGGACGGGTTCGGGCACCATGGCGGGCTGCGCGTTTGCAGGCATGGTCGAGCACTACATTGGCTCGTATGAGATGAACGCGCCCTACCTGGGCGGCTGCGCGCTGCACGATCCGCTGGCCGTAGCCGTGGCGATCGATCCCACGCTTGTGGGTGCACTCGGCTGCAACCTGCGCGTCGACCTGCTCGGCGAGTATCGCGGCCGCACCATCTGCGACGAGCACCGCCTGTCCGATCCGGACAAGAGCGCACTTGTGGCGCTCACCGTGGACGCCCCGCGCTTCCTGTCCGAGTTCAAGACGCGCATGGCCCGCATCCTGGGCTAAGTGCATCCTACACCCCGTCCCAGAAAAATCATCCGATGGCAAAAGCAGTCAAAAAAGACACGTCCCAAATTAGCTACCGAGTAAATGCGCCCGTTGGGGGAATAGTTGTGCCGCTTCGCTTGACAACAGGCTAAACTAGCTAATAAACATTTACTATTCTGTTTAGATTGAATTTGCGGTCGTTTAGTTGCCGAGCCACGGGGCGGTCAAGCCACGATGCTCGGCCGCGACCGATGCTAGGGGGAACGATGGCTAAAGCAAGCGTCCGCGAGATCAGCCGTATCACCGGTTTTTCGCCCGCAACCGTGTCCAACGCGCTCAACCGCAAGCGCAGCGTGAGCGAGGAGACCGCCAAGGTCATCCTGGAGTGTGCGCAGTCGCTCGGCTATCAGCAGTCGACGCAGCTCGAGAGCATCCAGTTTGTGCTCGCGCGCAAGACGGGCGCCATCCTGGACGAGAGCACCTTCCATCCCGCGGTCATCGAGGGCGTGGAGCGTCAGGCTCGTCGCCATGGCATGAGCACGAGCTTTGTCTCGCTCGACTTTAGCGACCTGGACGCCGTGCGCCCGCAGGTCGAGGGCCTCATCGCCGATCCGTCGGCCGCCATCGTGCTGATGGGTACCGAGCTGGGCGAGGAGGACTACGCCCTGTTTGCCAACGCCGCTGCCCACCTGATCGTGCTCGACGGCTGGAGCGACCGCCAGTACTTCGATGCCGTGGTCATCGCCAACACCGACTCGGTGCTGCGCGCCGTCGACCATCTCATCGAGAAAGGCCACAAGCAGATCGGCTATCTTGCCGGCGACCTGCGCATCCGCAACTTTAAGGATCGCGAGCGCGGCTACCGTCAGGCGCTTGAGGACGCGGGTCTTGAGCCCAACCCGGCATGGCGCGTCACCTTGGGCACCACGCTCGAGGGCGCCTACCACGACATGGGCACCTGGCTCGATACCGTCTCGCGCGACGACCTGCCGACGGCCTTCTTCGCCGAGAACGACGTGCTCGCCGTGGGCGCCATGCGCGCCCTCAACGAGCATGGCGTGCGCGTGCCCGACGACGTATCGATGATCGGCTTTGACGATCTGTCCGTGGGCGCCTTCTCCAATCCGCCGCTCACCACGGTGCATGTTCCTAAGCACGAGGTGGGCGAGATCGCGGTACGCCGCCTGGTGGGCAACATCCGCAACCCCAAGAGCTATACCTGCAAGACGGCCGTCTCGACCTACTTTGTCGAGCGCCAGAGCGTGCGCGAGCTCTAAGCAGGAGCGGCGACCGCCCGCGTTAGATGCGCCCGCACTGCGGGCGGACACACAGAGCGTCACAGATAGAGGGTCCTTCGGGACCCTCTTTTTTTGTCCCCCTTGTATGTTCAGAACGTTTACATACCGTTTAGGCTGATTTCTCTACCGTTTACGGGTATTTCGCGCTAAACTACTAAACAAAAGAGTAAAACATTTAGTAAACAGAACAAAACGAAACATGCGTCTGTTTACTGAACATGTGACTAGGGGAGGACGTACATGGATAAGATCAAGCTCGGTTTTGTGCCCACGCGCCGCAGCATCTTTAGCGCGCCGGACGCGATCAAGTACCGCGGCCTGACGGCTGATTGTCTGCGCGAGATCGGCGTCGACATCGTTGATATCGACGACATCAACGACGAGGGCCTGCTGTTCGACGACAGCCATATCGAGCCTATCGTCAAGAAGTTCCGCGCCGAGGGCGTCGACGGCATCATGCTGTGCCACGCCAACTTTGGTACCGAGTACGTCTGCGCCCGCCTTGCCCGCGAGCTCGGTCTGCCCGTGCTGCTGTGGGGTCCGCGCGACGAGCGCCCCGAGCCCGACGGCACCCGCCTGCGCGACAGCCAGTGCGGCCTGTTCGCCACCGGCAAGGTCCTGCGCCGCTTCCAGGTCCCCTTCACCTACATGACCAACTGCCGCCTGACCGATCCCGAGTTCGAGCGCGGCGTCTGGGACTTCCTGGCCGTGTGCAACGTCGTTAAGACCTTCAAGCACACCCGCATCCTGCAGATGGCCACCCGTCCGTTCGACTTCTGGTCGACCATGTGCAACGAGGGCGAGCTGCTCGAGAAATTCAACATCCAGCTTTCGCCCATCCCCATGACTGAGCTTGTCCAGGCTGTGCGCGACGCTCAGGCAGACGAGCAGGCCATGGCCGACATGCTCGCCCACATCGCCGACAGCTTTGAGATCTGCATCCCCGAGGACAAGGTTCCTGCGGTCGCCGGCCTCGCCATTGCCATGAAGCGCCTGGTCGAGAAGTACGGCTGCAGCGCCGGCGCCATCCAGTGCTGGAATGCCCTGCAGGACGAGCTGGGCATTATGCCCTGCGCCGCCAACGCCATCCTCAACGAGATGGGTATCCCGGTCGTCTGCGAGACCGACATTCACGGCGCCATCACCGCGCTCATGGTCGAGGCGGCCGACCTGGGCCGTCACCGCGGCATGTTTGCCGACTGGACCGTCCGCCATCCCGACAACGAGAACGGCGAGCTGCTGCAGCACTGCGGCCCCTGGCCCTGCAGCTGCGCGGCCGTCAAGCCCAAGCTCACCTACCCGCTGGCCTTCGATCACCCCGGCGCGCTGACGGCCGAGGCCAAGCACGGCGACCTCACCCTTGCCCGCTTTGACGGCGACAACGGCGAGTATTCGCTGCTGCTGGGCAACGCCCGCGGCATCGACGGCCCGGCCGGCATGGGCACCTACCTGTGGGTCGAGGTCGAGAACCTCAAGCGCCTTGAGGCCAAGATCGTCGAGGGCCCCTACATCCACCACTGCGTGGCCATCCACGCCAACGTGGTGCCGGTGCTCTACGAGGCGTGTAAGTACATCGGCATCCAGCCCGATCTGTACGACCCCATCGAAGAAGACGTCAAAGCCTACCTGCGAGGAGAGTAGAAATGGCAACTATCGAAGAGCTTGAGTTCCTGCGCTGGGACCTCCGCCGCGATTGCGTCGACATCATCATGGCCGGCGCCGGCGGCCACATCGGCGGCGACATGTCGGTCATTGACGCGCTCATGACCCTCTACGCCAACCATCTGAACATTTCGCCCGAGACCGTCGACGATCCCAACCGCGATCGCTTCGTGCTCTCCAAGGGCCACGCCATGGAGGCCTACTACGCGGTGCTCTGCCACGAGGGCTATCTGGATCTTGACGACGTCAAGGCCCGCTTCTCCAAGTTCGGCAGTCCCTACATCGGTCACCCCAACAACAAGCTCAAGGGCATCGAAATGAACTCCGGCTCGCTCGGTCACGGCCTGCCCGTGGCGGTGGGCATGGCGCTCGCCGGCAAGATGGACGGTCGCGACTACCGCGTCTACACCATCATGGGCGACGGCGAGCTTGCCGAGGGCTCGGTCTGGGAGGGCGCCATGAGCGGCGGCAACTACCAGCTCGATAACCTGTGCGCGCTCGTGGACCGCAACCGCCTGCAGATCAGCGGCAGCACCGAGGATGTCATGAAGCAAGACTCGCAGGAGGAGCGCTGGGCCGCCTTCGGTTGGAACGTGCTGTCCATTCCGGGCAACGACGTCCAGGCCATCGACGCCGCGCTGACGCTTGCGGCCGAGACCAAGGGTAAGCCCACGGTCATCATCCTCAATACGGTGAAGGGCTACGGCTCGCCCGTCATGGAGGACAAGGCCGGCTGGCATCACCATCTGCCCAACGACGAGGAATATGCCCAGATCATCGCCGATTTCGCTGCCCATAAGGAGGCCATCAATGGCTAACAAGATCGCCAACCGCAAGGTTATCTGCGACACGCTGCTCGAGGCCGCCGAGACCGATAAAGACATCGTCGTCCTGTGCTCCGACTCTCGCGGCTCCGCGTCGCTCACGCCGTTCTTCGATCAGTATCCCCAGCAGTCCGTTGAGGTCGGCATTGCCGAGCAGGACCTGGTGAGCATCGCCGCCGGCATGGCTTCGTGCGGCAAGAAGGCCTGGGCCGCCTCGCCGGCGTCCTTTGTGACCACGCGTTCGTATGAGCAGTGCAAGGTCGACGTTTCGTACTCCAACACCAACGTCAAGCTCATCGGCATCTCGGGCGGCGTGTCCTACGGCGCCCTGGGTATGAGCCACCACTCCGCGCAGGATATCGCCGCCATGAGCGCGATCCCCAACATGCGCGTGTATCTGCCGAGCGACCGCTTCCAGACCGCCGAGCTCGTGCGCGCCCTGGTCGCCGACAACAAGCCGGCCTACATTCGCGTTGGCCGCAACCCGGTCGAGGACGTGTACACCGAGGATGAGTGCCCGTTCGAGATGGACCGTGCCACCTGGGTGCGCCGCGGCACCGATGTGACGATCGTCGCCACCGGCGAGATGGTCCGCCACGCCGTGGACGCCGCCGACCTGCTGGCCGAGCAGGGCATTTCGGCAACGGTGCTCGACATGTACTGCGTCAAGCCGCTCGACGCCGAGGCCGTGATCGAGGCCGCCGGTGCCACGCGCGCCGTCGTGACCGTCGAGGAGCACAGCCCCTTCGGTGGCCTGGGTTCCATGGTCGCGCAGGTCGTGGGCGAGCATTGCCCGCGTCCGGTCAAGTGCCTGAGCCTGCCCGACGCGCCGGTCATCACCGGCACGAGCCCCGAGGTCTTCGCGCACTACGGCCTCACCGGCGAAGGAATCGCCAAGACCGTTGCCGAGTTCCTCGGCAACTAGTAGACACAGACGCTGCGCGGCCGCCAAGCACCGCACCTTGCCGTTCAAACCGTCGCTTGCGTACACAAAGTACGCGGCGCTCCTCTTTCACGGCAATCTGCGGCACTTGGCGGCCGCTCGCTCCTTGTCCGCCAGGCTGTCTTTGCTTTGGCGGAAGGAATGGGAGAGTACATGAGCAAATACATCATCGGAATCGATCAGTCCACGCAGGGCACCAAGGCGCTGCTGGTGGACGAGGGCGGCCATCTGATTCATCGTGCCGACCGCGCACACCGCCAGATCGTCAACGAGGCCGGCTGGGTGAGCCATGATCCGGCCGAGATCGCGGCCAACGTCCTGGCCGTGGCGCGTGCCGTGGTGGAGGAGACCGGGGTCGACCCGGCCGACGTCGCCGGCATCGGCATTTCCAACCAGCGCGAGACCACCGTTGCCTGGAACCGCACGACGGGCGAGCCGCTGTGCGATGCCGTGGTGTGGCAGTGCGCCCGCGCCCGCGAGCTGTGCGACGAGCTGGCTGCGCGCGAGGGCGTGACCGAGTTGGTGCGCGACACGACGGGCCTGGTGCTCTCGCCTTACTATCCGGCGGGCAAGATGGCCTGGATTCTCGCAAACGTGCCGGCGGCTGCTAAGGCCGCTGCGGCGGGCGAGCTTTGCCTTGGCACGATTGACGCCTGGGTGGTCTGGACGCTTACGGGCGGCGCCGAGTTCCGCTGCGACTGGTCCAACGCCAGCCGTACACAGCTGTTCGACCTGCGCCGCGGCTGCTGGAGCGAGCCGGTGTGCCAGGCCTTTGGTGTTGATACGGCCTGCCTGCCGCAGGTGACCGATTCCGACGGCCTGTTCGGCACAACGGACTTGGGCGGCTTTTTGCCGGCGCCCGTGCCTGTGCACGGCGTGCTGGGCGACAGCCACGCAGCCCTGTTTGCACAGGGCTGCCACAGCCGTGGCATGGCCAAGGCGACGTATGGCACCGGTAGCTCGGTCATGATGAACGTGGGTGACGAGTTCGTCGCCAGCTCGCACGGGCTTTCGAGCTCGCTTGCGTGGCGCATGGACGGCGTGACCGAGTACGTGCTCGAGGGCAACGTGAGCTACGCCGGCGCCGTCAAGACCTGGCTGCGCGACGACCTTGAGCTCATCAACAACCCCGAAGAGGTCACCGACCTGTGCTATGCCGCCAATCCGGCGAGCCGCGTCTACTTTGTGCCGGCATTTACCGGACTGGGCGCGCCGCACTGGGCGAGTGACGCCGAGGGCTGCGTCTTTGGCATGACGCGCACCACCGGCCGCGCGGAGTTCGTGAAGGCCGCCGACGAGTCGATCGCCTATCAGATCTTCGACGTGATCGATGCGATGGTCGAGGATTCGGGCGCGGCGCTGGCCGAGCTTCGCGTTGACGGTGGTCCCACGCGCGATGCGTACCTGATGCAGTTTGAGAGCGACCTGGTGGGCTCGCCCATCCGCATCGCGAGCAACGACGAGATGAGCGGCCTGGGCGCGGCTTGGGCCTGCGGCATTGCGCTCGGCATGTACACGCGCGACGTGGTCGACGTCTACGGCGCCCGCGGCATCGTGGAGCCTTCGATGCCGGCGGACGAGCGAGCCAAAAAGATCGCCGGCTGGCGCCACGCCGTACAATCTACGATTACCTACACCGCCTAGCATGATTTTTCTGGGACGGGGATTAAAAATTCATTGGTCCTCGTCCCAGGTAGCTAATTTGGGACGGGGCTTTTTTGACTGGTATGATTGGTGCGACCATTCGACCAGCTAAAAGAGCCCCGTCCCAAATTGACTATCGAGAGGATCTGCCATGGAGCGCATTGCGAGCTTTTCTGTCGATCATCTGCTGCTTGAGCCCGGCGTATACGTGAGCCGCATCGACCGCGACCCGGTGACCGGTGCTGCCGTCACCACCTTTGACCTGCGCCTGACCACGCCCAACAAAGAGCCGGTCATGAACACGGCCGAGTGCCACACCATCGAGCACCTGGGCGCGACGTTTCTGCGCAATCATGCCGAGTGGTCGAGCCGTATCGTCTACTTTGGCCCTATGGGCTGCCGCACGGGCTTTTATCTGGTCGTGTTTGGCGAAGTGACGAGTGAGGAGATCCTGCCGCTCGTGCGCGAGCTGTTTGAGTTCGTCGCCGGCTTTGAGGGCGATGTCCCCGGAGCCGCTCCCGAGGAGTGCGGTAACTACCTGGACCAGAACCTTCCCATGGCCAACTGGCTCGCGCGCCGCTACCTCGACCGCGACCTGGCCGATATCGACGAGAAGCATCTGCACTATCAACAGGCATAAAGCTGCTCGCAAAATATCGTTTGCACCAGAAGCGCCTCCGCTGTCAGCGGTGGCGCTTTTTCATACTGATCGCTCAAAACGCGAAGAAATTGTTCTAGAATGTTCGTATAGTCACATTTACGAACAGGAGTGAACATGCATATCTATTCTGTCAACGATCCCGAGTTCAAATCCTATGGCAACGTTTGGGATGACGTTCCGTCCGAGCTCACGTCGCCCGTGCTCGAGGCGCTCTCTGCCACGCTCATTCCCGAGGGCAGCAAGTACGTAGCAAGTGCGCCGGAGCTCGAGGGCGTCAAGGATGCCGACAAACTGGGCTTTCTCATGTTTGGCGGCCGCCCCTTCCAGCTCGGCTGGTGCAACGGCCACAACACGCAGCTCAACTGCCTGGAGTATCACCGCGCCAGCGAGTTTAACCTGGGCGCTCGCGACTTTATCCTGCTCGTGGCGCATCGCTGGGAGATCGAGGACGGCAAGCTCGACACCGCGTGCGTCAAGGCGTTCCGCGTGCCGGCGGGTACGGTCGTCGAAGTCTTCAACACCACGCTCCACTACACGCCCTGCATGGTCGACGACGGCGGCTTCCAGGTGATGGTGGCGCTGCCGGCGGGCACCAATGGCCCGCGCCCCGAGGCCGCAGCCGACATGCCTGCCGCCGGTGACAGCTACTGCTACTGGAAGGCCGACAAGTGGGTTCTCTGCCACGCAGATAGTCCCAAGGCTGCCGAGGGCGGCTACGTGGGCCTCGTCGGCAAGAACCTCGACATCACCGTGGACTAGGGGCTTTTGTTTTAATCTGTAACACCTGGCGGGCTAAATCGTCTCTACCTGTTACAGATTGAGATAACCGCAGAGGGTGCCCGAAAGATCTCGATCTGTAACACCAGGCCCGGTTTTGGCGGTCTACCTGTTACAGATCGAGACAAACCTGCCCAAACTACCACAAAGGGGACAGGCACCTTTGTGGTGGTTGGCGGTTTGGGCGGGCAGGTATCAAAAAGTGTCAGGCTCGGGCGGCTGCCGGGCGCCTGCGCGCGAAAAGAAGTGTCGGCCTGCGTCGTGTCGTTGAGCGGCGCGCTGTTTGTGGGGGATACTGAAACCACGACAAGCAGCGTATGAAAGGATCGATGCATGGCTTTCCGTAATGACTTCCTGTGGGGCGGCGCGACGGCTGCCAACCAGTGCGAGGGCGCCTACAACGTGGACGGCCGCGGTCTGGCCAACGTGGACGTGGCCCCGCACGGCTCCGAGCGCTTTGCAGTGGTCTCCGGCCAGCGCAAGATGCTCGACTTCGAGGATGGCTACTACTATCCCGCGCAGACCGGCATCGATTTTTACCATCACTACAAGGAGGATATTGCCCTCTTTGCCGAGATGGGCTTTAAGACCTTCCGCATGAGCCTGGCCTGGACCCGCATCTTCCCCAACGGCGACGAGACCGAGCCCAACGAGGCCGGTCTGGCCTTCTACGAGGACGTGTTCCGCGAGTGTCAGAAGCATGGCATTGAGCCGCTCGTGACCATCACGCACTTCGACTGCCCGATTCACCTCATCAAGGAGTACGGCGGCTGGCGCAACCGCAAGCTCATCGACTTCTACAAGAACCTCGCGACCACGATCTTCACCCGCTACAAGGGCCTGGTAAAGTACTGGCTTACCTTCAACGAGATCAATATGATCTTGCACCTGCCGTTTATGGGTGCCGGTCTGGTCTTTGAGGAGGGCGAGAACAAGGAGGCCGTCGAGTACCTGGCCGCCCACAACGAGCTCGTCGCTAGCGCTTGGGCAACCAAGATCGCTCACGAGATCGACCCTGAGGTCAAGATCGGTTGCATGCTTGCCGCAGGTAGCTACTACCCCTACAGCTGCCGTCCGGGCGATGTGCGCCAGGCGCAGATTGACAACCAGAGCAACTATTTCTTCGTCGACGTTCAGAGCCGCGGCTACTACCCGGCCTATGCCGTCAAGAAGCTCGAGCGTTTGGGCATCGATGTGGGCATGACGGATGAGGACCGCGAGATCCTGGCCGCCAACACCGTCGACTTCATCAGCTTTAGCTACTACAGCACCCGTTGCTCCGCCGGTGCCGACAACCCCGAGGTCGAGAAGACCCAGGGCAACGCCTTCGCCGGTGCCAAGAACCCCTACCTGCAGCAGAGCCAGTGGGGCTGGGCCATCGACCCGCTGGGCTTCCGCATCACCCTCAACGACCTGTACGACCGTTACCAGAAGCCGCTGTTTGTGGTCGAGAACGGTCTGGGCGCCAAGGATGTTGTCGAGGAGGATGGCTCCATCAACGACGACTACCGCATCGACTACCTGCGCCAGCACATCCAGACCATGCGCGACGCGGTGACCGAGGACGGCGTCGACCTGCTGGGTTACACCACCTGGGGCCCGATCGACCTGGTCTCGGCCGGTACGGGCGAGATGTCCAAGCGCTACGGCTTTATCTATGTCGACCGCGATGATGCGGGCAACGGAACCCTCAAGCGTTCCAAAAAGAAGAGCTTCGACTGGTACAAGCATGTCATTGAAACGAATGGTGAGGATCTGTCCTAAGGAAGCCGAGACACTCAACTTCAGAGTTTCCTAACCAAAACGCCCGGCGAGCAGTTAATGCCCGCCAGGCGTTTTGTTAAAAGAAGTGAAAGCACTCATTGGGGACGTACTTAAATGAGTGCCCGCAGAATGAGAGTGGATAATCTCCCGTTTTT